>NZ_JBQKJR010000081.1:0-9465 GCF_052117165.1 Agathobaculum sp. LCP25S3_E8 | reverse complement strand
GCCGCAGTTTTCCTGCGTTCCGCTACGCTCCACTTCGGAAAACTGCGCTGTATTACCATGCTTTTCAGATTTTGGGTGTTTCCAGACTGCACATTTCTTGACATTTCCACTGGATATGGTCAAGCGGTACTGCAAGCCCACGGACAGTTCATGGAATATCCACGAAAAATAGATATAGAGACAGCACAAAGAAAAATCATCAGCGGGACACAGCATATCTGCCAGGAGGTTGAGAGAAATGAGTAAACGTAGCATTTCAAAGGTGAGTCGGATTCTTTCTGTCTATTACTTACTGCTTCAATGCGAAGAAGTGTCCTGGCAGGAGTTTGCCCCCCTGTCTCACTGTAAAAAGACTATACAGCGAGACATTGCACTGATTTGTCAAGCAGGTGCGGTCAGTGTTCGCTTTGATCGAGTTAGAAAAGCCTATGTGATGGAGGATAAGACATTGAAGGCGCCTGTATGTGTGGAAAACAAGGCACAGGCAAGGCAGATTCAAAAATTGCACCGTTTGCTTCGTGCACTACAGGAAATGCCAGAGGAGGATTGCGACCTCTGGTATCGAAGTGCCTTCCCTAAAGTGTCCAACCGCACTATGCAGCGGGATTTTGCAGAGCTGAACAAGCTGGACTTTGAAATTCGCTATGAACGGGATCTTTTGGTGCTGGGGTATGACAGCGGGGAAGAGCACCCACCTGGACGGTATCTGTCAGACAGACCGGACTGCTTCTCGTTGAGTACCATGCAGGAACTATAATGACATTATTTTGGATTTATAACATATCCCGGCAGAACAATCTACACCTCTGCCGGGATATGTTATAATCTTCTGTTTTTTAATCGCTCAGGGGAAGTTTCAAAAATCAAAGCATATATCCAGTGTGTCCGTTCTGGATAGAAGGAACAATTTTTGCCTTCAACGCCTCGCTTATCGGCAATTTCTTTAACATTTCTGCATTTTCAGTGTGAATGGGGATAATTTGCTTTGTTGGATTGACTTCTGTGATAATATCAGCAATCAATTCTGCTGTGGCGTGACCACTGGTGTGCTTACAAACAGCGTGGTATTTGTGGCAAAATGCAGCCAGTTGGGGGTTATATGCTGAGCGTTTCGGGTCAAGATACCCCTCCCACATAGAGTAGAGCAGAACCGGGTTGCAATCCTGAAACTTTTTCAACCATACTTCATATCCCTCCCGCTCTTTTATAATACAAAGAAAACCAAATTTCCGCATATAGTCTTCTTGTGTTCCGCGAAATCCATTTTTATTCAGCTCTTTACCAAACTGAATGGGCCACACAGTACTAAAGCGGTAAAAATCATCCTCCACACCCGCTGTTTCCGAAAAGGTCTTGAGCTGAGAAACAACATAGTGGTTAGCAAACATTTTTATTCTGTTTGCCTTTGCAGCATGATAAAAGCTGGCCAGTGTGTCCAGATTTGTGGAAGAGCAGAGCAGGAAAATGTGACGGCGTTTTTTGAAAAATATGGTAGCCCAGCTTTGAAGCTCTTGTTCGGTAAAAATGCGTTCGTTCATTCGACTGAGCATAGTACCCTCGATGATAAGGGTGTCTATTTTTCTTTGTCCATTCTGACATATCCGCTTACGAATGGTAGTAAGCGGATCTCCAGCTTTATTTTGCATGGAATGACCGTGTCCACGGAAATCTCCGGTATGCAAAATGGTTGTGTCGTCGGTTTCAATCAGGAACATGAATGCCTCATAGGCGGAGTGGTCGACACGATATGGTGTGACCCGAATGTCGTGTGTGACAGTCACACTGACCCCATCCTGTAGTTCATGGAGTGTTTCTCCATGCAGAAGTGCCGCCATATTCTGATGATCCAGGGTTTGGTGAATATTCAACAGGATTTTCTTGGCGATACTGCCCAGATAGAGCGGGACATTGGGCAGAATGCGGTGCATTC
Organism: Agathobaculum sp. LCP25S3_E8; assembly: GCF_052117165.1. Taxonomy (NCBI): domain Bacteria; kingdom Bacillati; phylum Bacillota; class Clostridia; order Eubacteriales; family Butyricicoccaceae; genus Agathobaculum; species Agathobaculum sp. LCP25S3_E8. The sequence continues at coordinate 7,535 of NZ_JBQKJR010000081.1, read as the reverse complement.
TGCCCACATGGTCGCCGTGATAATGGGTGAAGAACACTCCATCAAAACAGGGCGTTCCTCTGGAAAGTCCTTCAATCTCAATCGGCTCATGCTCACTGCCTGGCAGATTTTCTCCAAAATCAATGGCAATTCTGCTGTGCGCTGTTTCGATGACAACCACGTTCCCGCCAATCTGGTCTGCGTGATAGGTAGTGATTTTTGTCATTCCGTGTCTCCCTGCGAATCTTGTGAAAAGAGTGGCACAAGAATATGGTTGTAACAAACAGATTCCTTCAGATCCTTCAGCACAGGGCAATCAATATTCTTGATAATCCATTTAAATGTGATATCTTGAATATCTGCCGTATTAGCACCGGACGGGGAAATGTAGATGATTTTAATGTCCTTTTCCCAGTCCTCTGGATTTGTGTTCTGAAGGATACACGCAATGGTGTGGAGATATTTTTCAGTTCCATGAATATAGTTTTTCTTTTGATATGCGTGCGTGTCTTCCACAAGTCTATCTCGAACGACCTCTGTACAGACAGCTTTACGGTGTATGCTGTTTTTTGTCAGCTTCTTACTGAGATAGCTCTTCAAAATGGTATAGGGATGTTCCTTTTCTGGCATGTATTTGATCTTTAGGATTCTACAGAGTAGATGCAACAAGTCGGTGCCCTTTTTAGGGTTATCTTTATCAATCCACTTTCTATATGTTTCAATTTGCGCTGATTCAAGGCTTCCCTGCGTGGTTTTCAGTTCCACAAACAGTACATTTTCCTTCGTCATTACCACATAGTCTACCTTTTTTCCACGGTTGTTATCTTCTAGTATTTCATTTCCTTTTGCGTATCCGATGGACATCTCTTTTGTAATCAGCGTTGCTTTCTGTCCTGTTGCAGCCTCGATGATCGCCGGAATATACGGAGTCAGGAGCATATCAAGAATAACCTCTGCCTTGATGTTGGGTGTGTAAAAATCCTGAATTGTGTGTGCTACAACCAGATTTTCAAAAGCAGACAGTTCTTTCAGTTTGCCCATGCTATGAACTCCTTTCACTTCTCGCAGTAAGAATTTTCTATTTTATTATACCGTTTTACTCGACAAGATACAAGAAATTTCACTATGACAAACTGTATGTCCATGTGTGTGATTTCTGTGTGTTATACTATCTGCATAAACAATATGCCAAGCAATCAGAACGGAGGGTTTTATATGTGGGATTTGTTAGGGCTGTGTTTGATTATTGCAGTATTTGCTTTCATTTTTTGCTACAATGGGTGGCTGAAAGAACACTACGGTGTCTCGGCGTTTACACCAGGTCGTATGATTGTAGGGACAGTAGATACATTCATTTGGATACTGCTGTTTGATGCAGATTCTGTGTGGGAAGCACTTCCTGGCATAGCAGTGGCTGGGATTATTTTACTGCTCTTACTGGGTGTCAATTATCAGCAGGTGAAAAACAGACGACAGGCAGTCATTATGACGCTATGGCATCTGGTGTGCGGTTTGGCGATCATTATGGTTTGGTATGAATGTGGACGGAACAGAAAGAAACGGAAGTGAAGATATTTTCTGCCAACATACCACAAAACATTACTATTTTCACTTTGATATACTCATATATCAATACGACATACAGTTGTCTGTTTGTTAAAATGAGTTATGCTATACTTCTATTCGCACGAAAAACGAATTAAACATGGAGGGAATACTATGAAAGAGAATATGGAAGTTTTAATCATCAATCACGGCAAAACGACCAAAGTGTTGTTGGAAAATTATCCCGACCTTTATCAGCGTATCCAAAGGGTGGAAAAATATTACAATGTGGACATCGTTGCCTGTACCTATCAACCAGCGGCAGGAAATCTTCTTACAATGAAGTACCAGCGTGCAGTGCAGAGCGTAGCGTTGCAGCCAAAGGCCAAAAATTGTTGTAAATCACCGACAGGCGATGGACATCATACATTGCATCGCAAGGTATCCTGAACTTGCACATCTTGTAACCACACAAAAACTCCCGTCTGGTTTCCACGATGGAACCAGACGGGAGTTTCGTATGCACCCGAAATCCGTCAGCTAACAGATGATAAGTCATTTACTTCCTTATCACTGTTAAACCAACGGTTTCGGGGTTTTTTCGCATCCAATTTTGACTGCGCAAAAAAAGATATCTTTTCAGGCATCCCCCCCATTGGTGAGGACTTGAACTAAATTCCGGCAGTTGTTCCCCCCGTTTTCCGCCGTTGTTTTCAGAATTATTCCGCTCACAGCAAAAAATATTTTGTTAAATTTTTGTGAACAAAGTGGTTTGTACTAAAATGTGGTACAAACCACTTCCCTGGCACATCATGGCCGTCACTCTTTTTGGAGTGGCGACCTTTTTTGTTTTCCGGCATATAAACTATGTACCAATAGGTTACCGCTCATTGGAGGGAACATTCATGGATCGAGAACCGTATTTTAAGGAACTTTGCATCGCACTTGCGCGAGAAGGATTCACCCTGCAGTCGGAGCAGGACGGCCTTCTCCCAGTGAACTGGAACAACCTTCCGCTTTGCAGAGTCACAGATGCAGGAGGAATTCGCTACTGGCAGGAGAATGTAGCAGCGCCAGATCGAGAACAGGCCCTTGGACGGGCTACGCATTTGGCTGGCATGGTGCGAGAGTACATGACCTTATTGGAACAGGCTCCTCCCTTGCAGGCTCAGAGCTTGACTGGCAACTACTATCTGCTGGCTGACTTCAACGGAACCGTGCTGGCAGCTCATCCCACCCGGCTTGGCATCCATTTCGTTACTTGGGACTGGAACTTCGATCACACAGCTCTCAACCAAGGAAAATACTTTCAGGCAGACTATGAAGATGCCAAGCAGAATTTCGCCATTCGCTCTGGCCTCATTCCTGAGCAGAAAATTTTTGATCAGGAGCAGTTGATTGAAATTTACCAGTGCTGCTCCGACACCCTGGATGCTGGATTGGATTTGACCTACGAACAGGAACAGCGTATCAAAAGCGTTCAGGAGCAGATCTTGAACGGAACACCCAATGTTCAGGAGCACATCACCGAACAGGGGCAGCATACCATAGCTCCTCAAAGTCAGGAGCTGACAATGTAATACACTGAGCGCCGGAGTTTTAGAAGTAAGACTCCGGCGCTTTTCCATTTCACCGAAAGGAGAAAATTGCCTATGACACGCTATTTTATGAGAGATACTCCGCTGTATCAGATGGAGCAGATGATGATGACACCACCTAATTTCAGGCCAAGAGGTCATGGTCTGCATCCGTCCAGATTTCACTACCAGGCCAAAGATGTGGAATGCCGGTACTGCACCAACCATGAACAGGACCGCCTCTGCCCCCTGTGCGAATGCATTTGCTTGAGGGATCGAATCGACGCAGGCACGATCAGTCTTGCAGAGATACTCCAAGACTGTCTTTGCGGCAAGCTGAAGATGAGGCTTTGGAGACGGCTCACAGCGGAAATATTCTCTTATCCGCTGCAATTCTTCCGCACCGAAAAACACCGTAGCCGTTGGATGCAGTGGAAAGAACGATATCACCAACTGTCTCGGAAAAATCAGGCAGCGTTGTTCCTTCTGACGGCTTACGATGATATCTGGTTCAGAGTGATCTGGAAGATCAGCGATGATGGCTTTGATTTTGGTTCTGTCCATTTGGCCGGCATCCAATCGGAAGTGTACAGTGTTTATCAGGCGGCCAAGGCCATCTCCACCGGCAGCCACAATATCACTCTTGCCGATCTCGCCTCCCCCGAATTGGTCACAGATGAGGCGTTCCGACTGATTATCTGCGCTCTGCTTCTGGCCAAGTATGGGGATGCGATTTTGCATTTTGAAAGAAAGGAAGGTGAAGAAACACAATGACAACCGCAGTTCTAAGCAATGCCGATCACCCAGAATTCGGTGTCGTGACAATCCCACTCCCTATCCCCAGAGAACAGTACGACCACTGCGTTTCAATGCTGGAAGCATTGGAGATCGGCGATGCCTCAGCAGCTGACTGTCGTTTGGATGATCTGTGGGATGCATAGCCGGTATTGAACTGTCTGCAAGGCATGAAAGTCAACCTGGATGAGCTGGACTACCTTGTAAAACGCCTGGATGGCTTTGATGTGAAAGAAATCTCGCAGTTTCAGGCAATGGCTGAAAAGCTCAATCTCACAAGCATGAAAGACCTCATCAATCTGAGCTTCAGCTGCCAGCAGGTAACTGTAATTTCGGATTTTTCTGACCTGGCGGCAGTTGGTCGTGACCACTACATGAACATCCACGGCGGATGTGCCCGCACAGAAGAACTGGAGCAGCTGGACGGAGAGGAAACCGCCATCCTGCTGATTGAGAGCAACGAGGGAATCATCACCCGATATGGAGTGGTCTACGACAACGGCATGCAGCTTTCGCAACTCTATGACGGAAAACATCTGCCCTGCTATCACTACGAAGCTGATATGACTGCCGTTGGGCTATGCTCTCAGAAGGAGCCGGAGGACAGTAAAAATGTCACCTGGATCTACCTCCCTGCATCCCATGGGCAAATTGAGCGTGCCATGCAGCGTTCCGGCATTATCGATCCAAAGGATATGCGTCTCTGGATAGCCGACAGCTCATTTCCAGAAGAAGTGGATGTAGCATTGGACTTCCGGTGCGATAACATCTACGAACTCAATGAGCTGGCACTGGTTGCGTGTAAGCTCTCTCGTGATGACTGCATCAAACTGGGGGCTGCTGTGAGCATGGCCCGACCGGAAGATGCCAGCCAGATACGCCGCTTGGCAGAAAACCTTGACTTGTTTGAATTCGCCCCCGGCGCACATACCCCTGCAGAATACGGAAAATACATGATCCAGAAATCCGGCCATTTTGAGTATGACTCCAATCTGGATGATTTCTATGACTACGAGCGGTATGGACGGCAACACATGGATTTTGAGGCGGGCTTATTTACCAGTCGAGGCTACATTGCCTATGTTGGCACGATAAGTTTGGAGGAATTGATGGCGGATGATCCTGCGGAAGCCTATCGGCGAGAGCAGGACTTTCAAATGGGAGGTCTTTCCTGATGCCCCGCACAACCGACCTGCTTCAAGTAAAGCTGGTGGCGCACACTCTCCTCGATGTGCAGATCCAAGAAACAGCTCTCTCCCCGGCAATCGTCAGCCACCCCTTCACAAACTCTGGGATCTCTGCACTTCGGAATGAGGATGGGAGTCTCTCCATGGTCGACCTGATCAACAATTTGGATGACTGCACAAGGTGGCGCAGAAAGGTTGGGGAACAGATCGACAGTGCCGAAAATGTCCATCAGATCTTCGTACTGCTCAACCCGCCTTATTATCTGACTTTTATTAAGTTTACCGCCTCTGCTCTCTCGGAGCAGGATTTGGGACAGCTCTTATACACCGCCTGGACCCAGGGGGAGTGCCCCAATCAGGACTGCAATGTGAGCAAACGAGAACTGGTGGCCATGTTCCGATCCGTACCGCCGGAGTCCCTGATGGATGAGGAGGAGCGAGCCGCACACCAGGCATTGGAGGATACGGTGACGGTCTACCGGGGTGTTACCCACTATAACGCCAAAAATATCAGGGCGCTGTCCTGGACACTGGACCGGAAAACGGCGGACTGGTTCGCCCACCGCTTCGGTGAGGAGGGAACGGTATATGAGGCACAGATTCGGAAGGAGCATATCCTGGCCCTGTTCACCGGCAGGAGCGAAAGCGAGGTTACCCCGAAGCGGTGACCATGCTGTTGGGGGGCGAAGCGGGTACCATCTACCCATCCGCTGCTGAGCGGGTGGAGGAGCCGCCCAAGCCTTTTGTTCTGCCGCCGATCCATTCCGATATGCGTAGGGTCTATGCCTATCTGGTCAAGCACCGAAACATTGACCGAAGTGTGGTAACCCACTTCGCCAGGGAAAAGCTTCTGTACGAAGATGCCGAATACCACAATGCAGTATTTGTAGGCACAGACGAAGAAGGCATCCCACGCCACGCCCACAAGCGGAGTACCAACAGCTACGGCAAAGCCTTCCGGCTCAATGTGGAGGGTTGTGATCCCCATTACAGCTTTCACCATATAGGCACAGACGAGAGCCTCTATGTATTCGAGGCGCCCATTGATATGCTCTCCTACATCACGCTCTGTCCAGAGGATTGGCAGCGCCACAGCTATGTAGCCTGCTGTGGCACCTCTATCCTGCCGGTAATGAAGATGCTGGAGAGAATGCCGCAGATCCACACCGTGCTGCTCTGTCTGGGCAACGACGAGGCTGGCCGCTTGGCCAACCAGCGCATGAAGGCCCAGCTGGAAGCGAACTACACGGTAGAACGGCTCGTTCCGGAGAACAAGGATTGGAACGATGACCTGACCGCCATTAGAGAACAGGAATGCGAGGTGAAGGTATCATGCCAGAGTTTTGGGTAACCATGTTCAAACAGCTCGGAGAATCAAAAGCGGCGCTCTTGATTCTGGCCGGCGCTGGAATGTTTCTTGTCATTGGAGGCCTTGCGGCCCTGTCCCATTGCTACACCCTGAGCGGCATCAAGTCCAGGACAGTGGGCGATGGCCAGCACGGCACCGCAAGATGGGCCACTGCAAAGGAGATCAAGCGGACCTATGCCCATGTCCCGTTCAGGGTCAGGGAGTGGCGCAGCGGCCACAACCGCCCCGCAGAGCAGGGGCTGGTGCTGGGATGCAAAGGGAAAAAGGGGGAACTCACCGCTCTGGTGGACAGCGACGATATCCATTGTCTCATGATCGGTGCGTCTGGTATCGGCAAGACCGCTTTCTTTCTGTATCCCAACCTGGAATATGCCTGTGCCAGCGGCATGAGCTGGCTGGCGCTGGACAGCAAAGGCGACCTCGCCCGCAATTACGGAACCATTGCCAAGGAGTGCTATGGGTACAATGTCTCCGTTATCGACCTGCGAAACCCCACCCGCTCGGATGGTAATAATCTGCTGACGCTGGTCAACCGATACATGGACATCGCCCGTAAAGAACCGAGGAATCTGGCAGCTCGTGCCAAGGCAGAAAAATACGCCAAGATCCTGTCCAAGACCATCGTCAACCCGGACGGCGATGAGAGCAATCGTGGCCAGAACGCCTTCTTCTACGATGCCGCCGAAGGTCTGCTCACCTCGGTCATCCTGATGCTGGCCGAGTTTCTTCCTCCTGACAAGGACCATCCCCAGGAGCGCCGCCATATCGTCTCCGTATTCAAGCTGGTGCAGGATCTGCTGGAGCCAAGCGGCATCAAAGGCAAGAGCCACTTCCAGCACCTGATGGGGAAATTACCACCGAACCATAAAGCGCGGTGGTTTGCCGGTGCTGCACTCAACAGCGCAGAGCAGGCCATGGCGTCCGTCATGTCCACGGTACTGTCCCGGCTGAATGCCTTTCTGGACAGTGAGCTTGGAGTGATACAATAAAACCGCACACCCAAGGTGGTATAATGAAGAACAGAAAGGGTGTTGAAGATGGGACAGAAATACAGTGCAGAATACAAGGCAGACGTGCTGAAAT
>NZ_JBQKJR010000080.1:0-10603 GCF_052117165.1 Agathobaculum sp. LCP25S3_E8 | reverse complement strand
TTCACCCGCTATGATAAGCTCGACTCCTCATTCCTTGCCTTCGTTTACATTGGCGCTATCGCCATTTTGTTGAAATGATGCAATACTCTGCAATTTTTAAAACAAGGCCTAGAATGCTCAATTCCATTCTTTAGCCCCTCTTTCTCTTTATTTTCACGGTCAACCCTCTGCCCGGTATAAGAACGTCATAATTTGCCCACGAGTGCAAATGCTGTCCGGAGAGAAAGTCGTATTGGAAGTTCCCGCAGTGATACCGTTGTTCACAGCCCAAGCTACCGCCGTGGCATAGGCTGCACTGGAGGGTACATCGGTAAATTTCCCGCTGGCAGCCACGGCGGGGCTTCCTGCCTGTTTCCACAGATATTCCATCGTCATAGCGCGGGTGCAGGCTTTATTGGCGTCAAATGCAGTGCCGGAAACCATGCCCATTGAATACGCCCACACAGCGGCTTTGGCGTAGTACTCGTTGCCGGACAGATTTGTAAATGGGTTAGCAAGGCTGGGGGTGGGAGACCCGGCAGATCGCCAGATAAAGGTCAGTATCTGTGCATTGGTGCAGGTAGCGTTTGGAGAGAACGTGGTGGCGGATGTGCCCACAGTCACGCTGTTATCCACGGCCCACTTTACGGGTTCGGCATAGTAAGCATCAGCCTTTACATCTTTGAATGGTGCAACAATACCTTCTTCGCCGCCGTTATCGTCAGCATTGAGCTGAACAGAGAACCAATAGGAACGGCCATAAGATTTGTCGTTTATTCCTTCTACGCATAGGCAATAGTCTCCGGCAGGTAGATTAGCCTCTTTAAATACATCGGTGACGGTTGAATTTCCTTTCCAAGATGTATTGCTGATTTTTTTGTTATCCGCTGTGTAAATGGACATCTTCCAGCCGTTAGAGGAAGTATCAATGTATTCGTGACCAAAGGAAACCTGTATTGAGCCAGCAGTAGGGAGCGTAAACTTATACCAATCTTTATCGCCATACTGCATAATAGAGCCGTAGTATGTCTGATTAGAAGAAATGCTATCTGCGGTTACAATTGTATTATTAAATTCTGTTTCCCAATTTTCAGACTGTGTAAATTCAATCACGACCTGATAGGCATTATTTCGTATTTTTGAATCTGTCCCCTCTACGCATAAAAAGTAGGTTCCGGCATCCAACCCTAATTGTCCGCTTTTTTTCTCAACGGTGTCATTGCCTTTCCATGATACGCTTGTGATTTTCTCGTTTTCTGCTGTATAAATAGAAGTCCTCCAGTGGTTGAAGGAACTGTCAAAGTAGTCGTGAATAAAGGATATCGCTATTGAGCCTTTGCTGGGCAATGTAAATTTGAACCAGTCCTTGTCGCCGGTCTTTGAAGTAATACCATTTATTTCTGTATCCAGTTTAATCTCATTGGCAACTATAATGGTATCGTTAGGCTCCTGTTCTCGCAAGCCGCTGGAGCCAGGATCGGGGGTCGGTCCGGGAATGCTTGCCGCAGCCGCCACAGTTACCACACAGGTCGCGGTTTTACCGGCTGCTGTTGCTGTAATGGTCGCGTTCCCCGACTTAACAGCGGTAATATTTCCGTTTGTAACTTTGACAACTGATTCATCGCTGCTTTCCCACGTCACGACAGCGCCGGTCGGAGATACCGTTGCGGAAAGATTGGCTTTATCGCCAACCGTCAGAGAAAGTGAGGAACGGTTCAACGAGATTGAGTAATTGGCGGAAGGTGCTGTTCCCGCAGTTTTGAATGTTCCCCAATCGCTCCAGTAGTACGTTCCGTTGACAACTGCGTAAAACTTATATTTGTATGTCGTCCCAGGCGTCAGGGTATAGCCGCACTCCTCATTGATTTTGAAGTAAATCTGGGGAACTGCGGTTTCATAAGAACCGTTCTTCCCCGACGCCACTTTCTGCCCGTTTATATCGTAGAGATACATTCCTGTCTCGGTGCAGTTCCCGTTTGGGACGGTGACAAGCTGACCAATAGCAGCGTCTGTCTCACGAATATAGGTATAGTTGGCGTTTTCCCACGGCTTGAATGTAACGGTGGGCTCATCCTCCACTACGCCGCAGTCAGGCGCTTTTGGAACGAAGATGCCGTCTGTCTTAAAGGATTGCTCGTTGCTCCAATATGTCTTGCCGTTGACTACCGCATAGAATTTGTACTTATAGGTTATCCCAGGCGTCAGGGTATATCCGCATTCTTCATTTATCTTGAAAAAAATCTGCGGAACATCGTATGAACTGTTTTTTGCGGAAGCCAGTTCCCGTCCTGCGGCATCATACAGATACATTCCCGTTTCGGTACAACTACCGCCTGAGACAGTGATAAGTTGACCGATAGCGGCATCCTTCTCACGGATGTAGGTGTAGTTGGAGTTTTCCCACGCGGCAAATGTTACGGTAGGAATGATTGCTGCCGTAGAAAAGTTTTTATACCTGATGAAATGTGTCGCATCGGAAACACTTGTATTGTAAATACGGCCAGCCCTGCCTACACCGGCATTTTTGTTTGCAAGCTCCCATGTCTCCCACGAGTTTTGGTCAATCACTGTTGCGCTGGATTTGCTGCCTGCGAGAAATACACCTACATGTGCTGACTGAACGTATATATCGCCCGCCTCTGGGACAAATGAACTTGTGTTGCTATAAACGGCCCACCTGTCGGTATTCCATCCTGCGACAGTTGGATAGTAGGACGCATTATAGACCAAATACCCCTGATAGGGGTTGGTATCCCCGGAGTAAAGCCAGTTCATATAAGCGCTCACAAGGTCTGAACACTGTGCCCCATACTTATTGTCCAGATCGTGCCATACTCCTTCTTGGCCATAGAGCCATTTGACAGCTTCGTCACGAGTTGGCGAGTTGGCGGCACTTGCCACGGTCGGCAGCAGAGTTGCACTCAGGCACAATGCTAACAACAAAGGAATAATTCGTTTTTTCATGTCCGACACTCCTCTTTGTATATTATCCTAAAGTTGTATTCTGCGAAATTGTTAATCTACCCGTGTCAGTTCCATAATATTGGAGCCATTAAAAATATCAATATTGAATTAAGAATCAACTCGTTCATTTATTCGGCATTTTAATATCATGCCACCCCGATACATCACCATAGAAGCTGTTTGTAGTCAGTACTGTCCCATCGGATTTTAAGCCCACTGTATGGCTCGTTCCTCCTGAAATCGCAATAACGTCTGTCCAGTGTTCAACAGCATACTCACCGTTTTCTCCGTCTTTTTCGGCTCCCGTATGACCAACCGCAACAACTGTTCCATCAGATTTTAAGCCTACTGTGTGATTGACTCCCGCTGATATTGCAACAATATCTGTCCAGCTACCTACATCACACATACCGTATGTTTCTATACCTGTCGCAACGACTGTTCCATCGGACTTTAATCCAACTGTATGAAGATTTCCTGCGGAAATTGCAACAATGTCAGTCCAATCATCCACGTTACACTGACCGCAATCAAGACTTTCGCTATCCTGATTTATTAGCGCAGCAACCACTGTTCCATCTGATTTTAAGCCCACTGTATGACCAGTACCTGCTGAAGCGGCAATAATGTCAGTCCAATCATCTACATTAAACAATTCCTCAGTATATTCTTGACGCCCACCCACGACTACCGTTCCGTCATCTCTGACCCCAACAGTATGGTTCAGTCCAGCATCAATTCCTACTACGTTATGCCATTTGCCTGGATCAAAATAGCGGTCATCTGATACCACCACAGTACCATTTGACTTCAACCCAACTGCATAATACTCACTTGCAGTTATAGAGACGATATCACGCCAATCATCTACATCTTCCTGCTTACAGCGTCCAAACTGTTTATCACCTGATACGATAACCGTTCCATCCGATTTAATTCCAATTGTATATGCGCCTAAACTGTCAACTGTAACGCCAACATCAGCTCCGGCGAATGAAGAGTCTAAGCTATTGGGTTCATCTGTTTCACCATTATTTGATGCCTCGTCTCCGCTTTCATCTAGTCCATTACTGGAATTTCCTGACTGCAAAGAATCGGTCGCCGGCGTCTGCGCTCCAGTCGTTCCGCTGGAGCCTCCGCCGCAAGCAGATAAAAATGTTATGCACAGACATAATGCCAGCAAAATGGACATAATTCGCTTTTCCATACGAAAATCCCCCCCACAGAAGAAGTGTTTTATCCCCAATGTAACACTTTGAAGATATTGTTACCTATTGTACCATGGAGACACCGACTTTTCAACCCGCTTACCCCTGATTTCGCAGTGCTTTGCGGCACATTTTACAACTACCAGTGCCGAACCCACCGAGGACACCAGCAAATTGTTGTGTTGAACGTAATATAATCTTCAAAAAATTGCGCAGGCTCCTTCTATATGATTATCCTCTAAAGAGAAATCATAGAGAAAGGAGCCTAAAATATTATGGCAACAACAGAACCAATTCGTAACAAACAAGAACTCCACGACATGGCGGAATATTTCCGCAGTCGTGGAGAATTTCGTAACTATGCGCTCATTGTGCTTGGCGTCTATACCGCGCTTCGCATCGGGGATCTCTTGGAGCTCCGCTGGGAGGATGTGTATAGCGAGCAGAGGCAGCAGTTTCGTACCCATCTCTCGCTCACCGAGCAGAAAACCGGCAAGCACAAGGAGATTGCCTTAAACGAACAGGCGATCCATGCCCTCCGTATCTACTTCCCGTACCGGAAGGGCAACTACATTTTCACCAGCCGCAACAACACAGACCGCCCGATCACCCGCACGCAGGCTTGGCGGATCGTCCGTGATGCCGCCGCTGCCGTAGGCGCAACCGGACACATCTCCTGCCACAGTCTCCGCAAGACTTGGGGCTATCACGCCTGGAACAGCGGCAAGGTCTCGCCGGTGGTGATCATGGATATCTACAACCATAGCAATTATACGGTGACGAAGCGGTATCTCGGTGTGGCGCAGGATGATTTAGACCGGGCGTATCTGGGGGTGGAGTTGTTGTAGAATACCTTCCCCACCGGAACATAAATCCACTCCGGTGAGGATCAGAGAAGGGACGAACTCCCGCAACCGCACTAGCTACCTAGCACGCAACGCACTGAGCGCCCGCTGTAGCGATAGTTGTTGTGGCCTGAGTACAGACCATTGCTAGTATTGTAGTAGAGGTAGTAACGATAGGTGGTACTGTTCGCGGTAGAAGACCACCAGTCCCCGTAGAAGCCGGAACCGTTGAGGGAGCCATTGTAGTAGCTGCCAGCGGCAACAGGGTTAAACTCTCTCGGATAGTTCGAGTTATATTGTTGCCAAGTATAACTATTGTTAAGGATGTATTGTTCTTGATTCTGACCACCAGTTGGCAATCTCCAGCCTGCTGGGCAGACATCTTCAGTAGCATCAGCGGTTGAACTATCTACGCAGATTTCTCCAGCAGTAGCCGCACAATAGTTATAATACGTACCATAACCGCTGGTTGAACTGGTCGCTATTCGGGCTTCGGTGTCGGTGTTGCCCGAACTGAGTGCTCCTACAGTAGCAATCGTTTTAGTAGATTTAACGTTAGTGGTATCTGGTGAAAGCGTCATCCCAGTTGTTAATTCGAAGTCTAGGTTTTGAGTCATCGTGCAAATACCGTTAATTTTTGCAATTGTGTAGGTCTTACCGTCACGGACGTCTGTTTGGGTTGCCGTTGCGCCATCGTAACTATTCGTACAGTGTTCTACGGTTACCTCTTGTAGAGATGGCGCGACGCCGAGATAGTTACCTGCCCACTGTGCGTAAAGCACCGTCGTCTTCATTTCATCTGTCCCGGAGACGGCGTAGTTCGCTTGGTCTGTATAAGTCGTACCCTGTCCGTCTGCCTGTGTATTCCAACCTAGAAATAGATAATTCGCCCGCGTAAATTGGTTCGCATTCAAATTTGCTCCCGGTGCTGGAATCGTTTGTACCGTCATCGCGTCTGGATTATCCGCCCCGTTACCGTTAAAAATAATATTCTCAACCCCGAGAACGACATTCGTCGTGGCTTGGAAGTTTAGGCTTAGTTTATAAGTTCCCGCTGGTTGTTCGAGATCTACTTTAGCAGCAAAGTTAAGGTCAATCTGGTCGCCGTTTGTTGGTTTCGAAGTGTTTGCTAGGTTAATGTTTGTACTAAATGGCATATAATTCGCGTTTGCGTCGGTTGTTGTGTTTTTATATCCCCAGTGGTTAACTGTAAAAGTATCTTCGGTATAACCGCCCGCGAGCGCCGCGAGTGTTGGAATCTTCGCGAACGTTCCGTCCTGTCCCATCTCCGTTCGGGTTAAATCCGTCGAGTCCGCCGTTAAAGTTAAATTATAGCCTGTAATGCTGTTCGTCCCAACCGTAATACTATAATCTTGGCTATCAAACGCCTCGAGATTATATTCCGGACTTAAGTTTAATAGGATATTATCCGCCGGTAAAAGCACCTGAAGCGTCGGCTTAATATTCGCCGTAATATCAACGCTTTCCGCCGCCACATCGCGCGTCAATAATCCTCCCGCGCCACCCGCCGCCGCGAGCATTAGCATCGCAGCTAAAGTTAGTATCGTCCCCCTTTTAGACACTTTTAGCTTTACAATTAACCCATTCATAAACTTTATTATAACACAAGCAAAATAAGAATGATAAGAAAATGCTTAAGATTTCTGGGCGAGAGGAGCGAAAGAGAAACTACTTAAGCACGCAACGCACTGAGAGCCCGCAGGCGCGACCGTAGCCGTCGTTGCCTGAGTACAGACCACCGCTAGTAGCGTAGTAGAGGTTGTAGCGACTGGTGGTATTGCTCGCGGTAGAAGACCACCAGTACCCGCTGGAGCCGGAACGGTAGAGGGAGCCATCGCTGTAGTAGCCAGCGGCAACCTTGAAGGAGTCGTCAAAAGTACCAATAGATTGCCACGAGTTAAATACATTATTCGTCAGGAGCTTCTGTTCGTAACCAGTAGAAGTATTACCGCCCGCCGGTAAGCGCCAGCCTTTAGGGCAAATGTCATAAGTCGCTTCGGTTTTGGTCGAACTTTGGCAAATCGTACCTGCCGTCGCGGCGCAGTAGTTATAATATCCACCATAAGTCGTATTGCTACTTACTATCGCCGATCCAACCGTATAGGAGTTAAAACTAGTGCCAGAAGGTATCGTATAATTAGACGACACATTCGAGTCCGCAGAAGTTATCGTCTTCCCTGGTGCGAGCCGTAGGTTGTCGATCATCGTGCAAAGCCCATTGATATATTTTACTCGGTAAGAATTGCCATCACGCGAATCGGTTAATTCCGCCGGAGCCGAGCTTGCTTCCGCTTGGCAAAGTGCTTTTGTGTAGTTCTGTAAGCTTATTTCAGCCCACTGCGTGTAGAGCACTACGATTTTATTATCTTCGGAGGCTGGGGCGGTATAGTTGGCTTGGTTAGAATAGGAGGTGCCAGAGCCGTCTGGTTCGGTATTCCAGCCGGTGAAGACATAATCTGTGCGGGTGAAGGTGTTAGCCGTAAGGTTCGCACTCTGCCCTGCGTCAATTTTTTGCATATCCATAGTTCCGGTACCACCATTGGCGTTGAAGCTAATCGTCACCCCCGGTTTCGCCTTTACACACCGCACTGAGTACCCGTTGTTGCGATTGTTGACGTTGCCTGAGTACAGACCATCGCTAGTATAGTAGACGAGGCTGTAGCGATAGGCGGTACTGTTCGCGGTAGAAGACCACCAGTACCCGTAGGAGCCGGAATTGCGGAGGGAGCCACGGTAGTAGTTGCCAGCGGCAACGGAGTTAAAGACCGTCTGGTAAGTCTTGTCGTAAGTGTTCCATTTATTGTTAGCTAACTTATATTGATCAAGCGTTGTCGCGCCCGCAACACCAGTATTATGTCCGTCTGGGAGCTTCCAACCCTTCGGGCAAATATCTTGCGTCGCTTCAGTCGTGTTCGAAGATCCGGTAATCGTACCGGCTGTCGCTGCGGCATAGTTATACCAGTGACCCGTCGTCGCGTCACCTTCGTGGATTTCCGGTAAGTCATACGAGTTATCGCCCGTCGTGAGGTCGCGATCCGTCATCGTCCAGTTCGAGTTAATGTTCGTATCTGCTGGTGTCATTGCTTGGCCTTTATCGACGCGTAAGTTATCAATCATCGTGCAAACACCATTAATATAACGGACGGTATATACCTTATTGTCACGTTTATCCATAAGTTTTACAGCTTTACTGGCAGCTTCGTTAGAACAGCGTGCATAAGTATAATCTTGGATGTAGCCAGCGATTTGTTCTTCCCATATCGCATAAAGCGTAGTGATATTTTCGCTAGTTTGGTCTATGCCGTAGATGTCTCCGGGTTGGAAGGTGGTGCCGGTACAGGTGTCTGGACTAGAGGCAGTCGGGGCGACGGTACACCAGCCTTTGAAGTCATAGTTTTCGCGGACTGGAGTTTTATCTGCGAGAGTGATGGAGGTAGCCGAAGTAGTGCTGTTCTGAGAGGCAGGCATATTAGAAACGGTATCGGTTGTATTTGCGTCGTAAGCAATGACGTAAGCGATAGGGTTAGGGACGGCGGTGATGATGAAAGAGTTGGAATAAGTGTCTGCTGTAGTGGTATAGTCTGCTCTTAGACCTAATGAGATAGAATAGTCGTTTGCGGTAGTGTTTGCTGCGGATGTTTTATCTAGAGTTGAGGCTTCGGTAGTTGGGGCCGGGAGGTAGTTATCGTTTACTACCGAGTTAAACTTACTCGGTTTGTAGCCCCATTGTCCGTTTAGGTTTGTGTTGGAGGTTGAAGAAAAATCTGTTTCGCTAGTTGCGTTAGCGAGAGAGGTTAGGAAGTTCTGTTTAGTGCTATCATAGAGCTTCCCCTCATCATCATTCCCGGAAATGGTAAGTGTGTAGCCAGAGAAGTTGTTAGTAGTAACAGAAAAGTTAGCAGAGTTATCCGTGGTTGAAGAAGCAAAGGTTCCTGTATTAGAATTCACGTCAAGTTCCACAGAAGCAGCAGACTGGGAAACGTTCAAAGTGAGAGATGAACTCTGAACAGTTCCAGTTACTGCTTCTGTGTTCTGCTCGCTCTTACTGATTGGAAAAAGGCATGTAAGAGCGAGCAAAAGAAATGTAAAGGCGGATAGTAAGCCGGTTCTATTAAGGTTGCGAGAGACCATCCCACATTTTGTGTAAACCTCCAAGGTGGTGTATAATAGAAGCACCACAGTGGAGGTTTTATTATGGCAAGAAAGAAACGCACACCGGAAGAAAATGCCCGCAGGGAAAAGATCAGAGAGCTGTTGCAGATGGCGAACATCGGCAGCATGGACGACATCCAGAGCCTGTTCAAAGAGACGATTGCCGAATTCATGGAAAACGGCCTTGATGCTGAGCTGGACGACGAACTGGGCTACAGCAGGTATGACTATAAAAACAAGGACACGGACAACAGCCGGAACGGGCACAGCAGCAAAACGCTGCGCACCAGCTTCGGTGATGTGGAGATATCCGTGCCCCGGGATCGTAAGGGGGAATTTGAGCCTCATGTGCTGAAGAAAAACCAGACCAGCATCAGTCAGGACATCGAGGAGAAGATCCTGTCCATGTACGCCAAGGGCATGACCACGTCGGATATAGAGGCCCATATTCAGGAGATCTACGGCGTAGAGGTATCTGACACGACCGTAAGCCGCATCACGGACAAGATTCTCCCTATCGCAAAAGAATGGCAGCAGCGGCCGTTGGAGAGCGTCTACGCGGTGGTTTTCATGGATGCCATCCACTACCATGTCCGCAGCGAAGGGCAGATCGTGAAGAAGGCAGTCTATATCGCCATCGGTATTGATCTGGACGGCAGGAAAGATGTTCTGGGCATGTGGGTCGGTGAAAATGAAAGCGCCAAATACTGGGCAACGGTACTCAACAGCCTGAAAAACCGCGGAATTGAGGACATTTTCATCGCCTGCACGGATAATTTGACCGGGTTTTCCACTGCCATTGAAGCCGTATTTCCCCAAACAGAAATCCAGAACTGTATTATCCATCAGCTCCGAAATTCCAGCAAATATGTATCCTACAAGGACATAAAGGCACTCATGGCAGATTTGAAGGCAGTCTACGCCGCAGTCGATGAGGCTGCTGCGCTGGACGCTCTGGACACCTTTTCTGAACGCTGGGACAAAAAATACCCGAAGATCGCTCCGTCCTGGCGGGAGAATTGGTCCAACCTGAGTACCTATTTCAAATATCCCCAGGAGGTGCGCCGCCTGATCTATACGACCAACGCAATTGAGGGCTTTAACCGGCAGCTTCGGAAAGTGACCAAGGCAAAATCGGTATTCCCTACGGATGACAGTCTGCTGAAGATGCTGTATCTGGCCATGATGGATATTACGAAGAAGTGGACCGGAAGGCGGCAGGACTGGAGCATAATTCACGCACAGTTGGCGGTGTTCTTTGCCGACCGCATGCCGGACTGACCGGCTGCAACCGGAATGTCAAGAGTCGAGATGAACGGAGGCTTGAAGTGCTCCCCAAAAGTTGGACAAAAGTTATGCGGCAAAGCCATTTTGAATTCTGTATTGGACAGGACTTAACCCATTCAATTTTTCTTTGATTCGGTTATGGTTATA
>NZ_JBQKJR010000079.1:0-10964 GCF_052117165.1 Agathobaculum sp. LCP25S3_E8 | reverse complement strand
GCTGTTATTTTGTAGACAAGGCATCAGCAGCTGGCGCCGCTCCCGCCTTAAATTATTTTGGCTCTATTTTGCACTGCCCGGCAGTGTTTACACAAAATTTGGGACAGACCTACTTTTTGCGTCAGCGTCAATTCTTTTCGTGCTTTTTCTTCTTTACAAAGCTGTAAAAATAGGGTATACTATAATTAATCCAAGGTTACTTGGAGGTGGAGTGCTTGCACTCGGAGCGGTTCGTTTATCGAACCGCTTTTTTATGTTTTTAGGATATTTATTAAGGGAAAAACACTGCCCCAGCTCCATCAATATTTCCGCTATGTCGCCTAAATTTTTCTTTTACAAGAATCTGGACGATCGTTTGTTCAAATGATGTAGGATTCAAATTGTGCGCTAAATGATTCTGTGATAATATATAACGACGAGCCGGATGGGAAAGTAAGTCGACAAATTGAAGTCCTGCTATATTGGCCTTCTTTTTCCGTAGTTTGATTTCTTTAGATGAATAATACTTAGAGGCGTTATTAAGACCAATATATCCTTTCCCTTCGTAAATGAGCCTATAAGTTTCTTTTGTAATACGATCCTCTCGTCCGCCTCTGGATTCTGCAACAATATCGCCCATCACATTTTCATAGTGTTTGCTGTAGTATTGCATCCAATATTGATAACGTTGCATAAGATATTCTAAAGCAAGAGCATATGGGTCCTGAGCACGTAACAAAGTATACCTATCTACAAGAGCTTTCTTATCAATAACTACAGATATCACGCCGTAACGCAATTCTTTAATAATGCGAATTATATCATCGTTATAGTTTGAACGAATGTTATTATCTTTCAAAGCTTGAAATGGAGGCTTGCCCGAAATAATCTCTCTTCGATGTAGGATAATATCTTTCGAACCAAAATATTTCAATTTTAGTTCATCCAAACGCTGAGTAAGTTCATCATGGGTTTCTAAACGCATAACAATTCCTGTTAAACATAGATATCGATTGCTATCGTTTGATAGGTTTTCGCGCAAATTATAGTTGCCGTTTTCATCGACATACATTCGCAGAGTAGGCTCGTTCATGATTTCACCAACCTTGTATGAAAATACATATAAAATTATATATGTGTTTGCCTTTTTTTTCAATGCCAATTTACTGCGTGCTATATATAAGTACAACTAAAAGAATCCCCTGTAGATTATATTGAGATACTGGAAAGCCCCGGCTTTGCTCGTCTATATCATCCCCACCCTTATGAATGGGGCTATGCCCTTTCCGAACCAATGGCGGTGGCACCCATCAACAAGGTTGAGCAGGTGGTGCGCTTTGCGGTGTCGCAGATTCCGCCGGAAAAGATTTTCATGGGTATCCCTAACTACGGTTATGACTGGACACTGCCTTATATCAAAGGCCAGAGCCGCGCGCGCAGTCTGGGCAACGTGCAGGCGGTGGAGCAGGCGGTACAGGCGGGCGCGCCCATCCGGTTCGATGCGGAGGCGCAGTCGCCGCACTACAATTACTGGCGTGAGCGGTCAGAGCACGAAGTCTGGTTTGAGGATGCGCGCTCCATTCGCGCCAAGCTGGCGCTGGCCGGGGAATATCGGCTGCGCGGCGTGAGCGTGTGGAACATCATGCGGTACTTTCCGCAGCTGTGGCTTGTGCTCAATCAGCTGTACGATATTGAAAAACTGGCATAAAAGACGGAAAACCGACCGGAAAATTCCTTTTTCGGTCGGTTTCTGCTGCTTTTAGGGCTTTTCTGCAAGCATTTCCATTGCAAAACGGTTACAAAGCACGCTATACTCTGGTACATGGTGCAAAGGGCACCAGAAACAGCAAGGAAACACCAAGGAGGTAGCAAATCATGCAGCTGAAGAAAATCGTACCGCTGGCGCTGGCCGCGGTGATGACGACCACCACAGCGGCGGGAGCGGCAAATCTGTCGCAGGAGACAGAAACCCGTGCATCCCGCGCGTATACTTATGTATATGAATCCGGTTTCCGTCAGAATTTGCTGGAAAAGTATTTCGCATTCCTGTGCGGTCAATACCCTGGAAATCGACCGGAGCAAAAACCGGAGGAGACCCCGGATATCGAGCAGCCGGAGGAAACTCTGGATATCGAGCAGCCGGAGGAGACCCCGGATATCGAGCAGCCGGAGGAAACCCCGGATATCGAGCAGCCGGAAGAGGGGCCGGAACAAACCCCGGACAACGCACCCCAGCTGCCGGATGACAACCGTCCGGAGCAGACGCCGGACACGACCCCGGAACAGACCCCGGAGGAGGACAATGGTTCGTCGCAGGGCGATTATGCGTCGCAGGTCGTGGCGCTGGTCAATGCCGAGCGTGCGAAATACGGCTTGTCCGCGCTCAAGGTGGACAGCCGCGTGCAGCAGGCCGCGCAGGTACGCGCCGCGGAAACCGTGCAGTCGTTCTCTCACACACGGCCGAACGGCTCTTCTTTCTCGACCGCACTGACCGAGGCGGGCGTATCCTATACCCGTTCGGGTGAGAACATTGCTTATGGTCAGTCCACACCGCAGCAGGTGGTGCAGGCATGGATGAACTCGTCCGGCCATCGCGCGAATATTTTGAACGAGAGCTTCGCGACTATCGGCGTCGGTTATACGGTGTCGGGCGGCACAGCGTACTGGGCGCAGCTGTTTACGGCATAAGAATTTGCAAATAAGAAAAAAGGACGTGCTTTGCACGTCCTTTTTGTTTTTACTCAAAATTCAGCAGAAAATCTCCGTTTTCCGATGCCGCACCCGCGATGACGCGCAGCAAAAATTCGCCATAGTTGCCCAGCGTGTCCACCAGCAGCTCGGCATGCCGCAAGGTCAGGCGTGTTGGCGGACACGTGCATAGCTGGTCATACAGCGCGTCCAGTGTGCCGTCGTAGTCCTCGGGAAAGCCAAACGTGCGCGCCAGCATTTCATGCACCTGTGCGCGGGTATAAAAGGCTTCCGCATCCAAAAGCAATTCTCGCATGTGAGTTTATCCTCCCTCGAAAAATGCATGACAGAGACCGTGTCAGCTTGCATTCGGATAGAATAGGAGATACAGCTTGTGGTAGAATTCCTGCCCGCGGCTTCCTTCGATGTCGCGCAGCTCACCGTTTACAAACACGTAGCCGTCCGCGTTGACGCCGATGGAGTTGCCGTTTTCAAAGGTGACGGTCAATCGGTTGCCGGTCAGCTTTTCCTTGCCGGGCTTAAGAAGCTTGGGATATTGGGTGTAGGTATAGCCGGACAGCAGCTCAGTGATGGCGGCAAGCTGTTCCGGATCGGTCACGGTCTGCACCTCGGTCTGGTTTTCCGTGAGTGTAACCACAGTCTGGGTGGTCTTGTCCGTAATGTCCGCATAGGACTGATGATAGAACTTGATGTACAGCATACGCCCGGCGAGAAACAACAAAATCAGCAGCAGCGTGCTGCAAATGGCAAATCCGAGCGCCATGGATTTTCGCATAGGTTCCGGCTCCTTTGTCGGTATGGGGTCTGTGATTTTATATTATAAGCATAGCGCAAAACAGTGGCATTTGTCAATTTTCAAAGTGTAAACAAAGTATGACTTGACAAGCATATTCTACTATTGTAGAATGTAGACACAGAAAGGATTTTACATTTGTAGAAAAGGAGGGGACAACATGGAGAAAAGCAAACGACTGCCGGATGCCGAGCTGGAAGTGATGCAGGCGGTCTGGTCGCTGGAAGCGCCGGTGACGGCCGCGGAGGTGCAGCGCAAGGTGCCGAGCGACTGGAAGGCGACGAGTGTGCTCACCTTCCTCTCGCGCCTGTGCGACAAAGGGTTCCTTTCGTGCGAGAAAGAAGGCCGACAGAACCAGTATACGCCGTGCGTGACGCAGGAGGAATACCTGCAGCGCGAGAGCTGCAGCTTTGTCGAGCGCGTGTGCGGCGGCTCGGTGAAAAATCTGGTGGCAAGCCTGTCGGACGCGGGCGCGTTGACCGCGCACGATATTGACGAACTGCGCGCCTTTCTCGACGCGCAGGGACGGTAAGGACAGGAGGGGTAGGATATGTTACGCTTTGAATGGAGCGATCTGCTGAACAATCTCGCGCAGATTGGCCTGACCGTATCGGCGGCGGCGCTGGTGCTGTTTTTGCTGCGCAAAGCCCTCAAAAAACGCTATCCCGCGCGCGCGATGTGCCTGGTGTGGGCGGTACTCGCGCTGCGGCTGCTGATTCCCGTGCAGCTGACGCTGCCCGACCCGCCGGTGCAGGTCACGCCGCGCACGACCTATCTGACGCGCACGGACTTCACTCCTGAGCAACTTGATCAGGCAGGGCTGCCCGTTCTCGAGCGGGATGGGGCAATTACGACCGATCGTTGGGTGACACAGCAGCAGGTGCGCACGCTCAGCCCGCATGATGAACCATCGATCATCTCGTTCGATTTGGGGCGCGTGCTGGGGATTGCATGGATTGCCGGTCTGTTGCTCTTCGCCGGCTGGCAGCTGTACCTCTATCTGACGTTCCACTATGTGCTGGAGAAAAGCAGCCGTTCGGCTGAGCGCGATACGCTGCGTGCGGTGTTCGAGGAACAGAAGCGCGCGCTTGGCATCCGGCGGGATATCCCGCTGCGGGTGACGCAGGCGGCGGACTGTCCGATGCTGGCGGGTTTCCTCCGTCCCACGCTCTATCTGCCGGACGAAGCGCTGTCCGAACAGGATGCGGCGTTCATTTTCCGGCATGAACTGACGCACTACAAGCGGGGCGACCTGTGGCTCAAGCTGGCGCTGGTGGCGGCGCGGGCAGTGCATTGGTTCAATCCGCTGGTGCATCTGATGGCACGATTTGCGCAGGAGGACATTGAGCTGGCGTGCGACGATGCGGTCGTGCGCGGCATGGACGTGGATGCCCGCCGCGCCTATGGCGAGACCATCCTGCGTTCGGCAGAGGCGCAGATGAAAAAGCGCGCGCTGGTGTCGTGCTTTGCCGGCGATAAGGAGACGCTGATGCGACGTTTCGAAGGATTGTTTGACAAAAAGGTCAAAAGGCGTGGCATCGCGCTGGTTGTGGCGGCGGCGGTGCTGGTCGGCACGCTGGGCTGCGCTTTTTCGGTAGGGGAGAGCAAGAATGCGTTGACCGAGGAAACGCGGATTGCGCTGGCGGAGCAGTGGGCGCAGGACGCAAACCCAAAGTATGGGTATACGGTCAAGCTGGACGGGGAGAACACCTATGTGCTGTTTGATCATACCAGTAATGTGATGTGGGAAGATCAGCTGATACAGTCCGTCCCAACGCGGATAGGCTGGCAGCTCTTCTTTGAAAAAGACGGAAGTGATTGGCAGGTCAGCCGCACTGAGCAGATTGCGGAAAAGAATGTAACCTCGCTCGATGAGTTCAAAATTCTGTACGAAAATGACCTCGGATTTCCGGATTTCCTGATGGTGGACTGGTCCGAACCGCTGATGGATATCAGTGAGCCCGATCAGGCCGCACTGAATTTACTGCGGCTGGACGGCAATACGATGGGCGGTTCGTCTCTCGACCGCACGATGGGCGATGATATATGCGATGTCACGGTCATGTTTGCCGACCGCAGTGAAGTGACCATCACCATGGTAAATCAGTTCGATCAAGGCTGGCTGCCGCAGGACTTTACCTATGACGGCGGGCAAAACGTGCGCACCGCCACCGACCTCGCGGGACAGTATGCGCGCGGCGTGACGC
Organism: Agathobaculum sp. LCP25S3_E8; assembly: GCF_052117165.1. Taxonomy (NCBI): domain Bacteria; kingdom Bacillati; phylum Bacillota; class Clostridia; order Eubacteriales; family Butyricicoccaceae; genus Agathobaculum; species Agathobaculum sp. LCP25S3_E8. The sequence continues at coordinate 5,276 of NZ_JBQKJR010000079.1, read as the reverse complement.
ACAAAAGCGGACAGTATATCTATCCCATCCTGTCCGAACAGATGCAGCAAGAGTTCCGCACCGACAGGTATCTACCGGACGGCGGCGTTAACTGGAAATTCGGTGGCTCGTCCCCGTCCTACCGCGATTATGTCCTCGTCCCGACTGAGGACGAGGACAGCTATCTGGTCGTATTCCAGACATACGGCGGCGGTGTGACAGACTAGCGCAGCGCGTATTTGGTGGAGACTGACAGTGTGGACGGCCGTTCGGCCATCGTGGATGTGCAACAGATCAACCGCGGCGGCGATATGACAGACAACGAGATATTCCGCCTGTATTACGACTCCGGCCTCGCATGGCCAACCATCCCGGAGGGCGCGGACAACTTTAACGGTCAGTCACTGGATGCGCTGAACAAACCGCAAGACGCCGCGCCGATTGCGCTCAGCTATGTTAGCGGTACCTCGGCTTTCGACCTGCTCTCAGAGAGTGGCAACGAAGCAGTTGTGCGCGTGCGCTTCATTGACGAAAGCCCGTCGGTCGATGTGCAGATGCGCAAAACCGGTGACTACTGGCTGCCGGTCGGGTTGGTCACGCAGTTTGACGAAGGGTTTGGTGCGTATCTGGTTGAGGACGACAGCCCGGTCAGCTATGTGCAGCTGCCCGTCGGCGCGACCATCGCGCAGGCGCTCGCGAACGCGAACGGCGAAATCCCGCTGCTCGAAGCCGGACAGACCATCGAACTGGAACCTTTGTACGGTAAGCTGACCGCAACAGATGCCGTGCTGACCGACGCGGTCATCCACGCGGACGGCACGCTGCAATACACCGACAAGGAGACGCAGCAGACGAATATCCGCTTCACCGATGTGTATGACCGCGGCAGCGCAGTGTACCTATATAAGGTAGAGCATCTGGCGGTCGAGGCGCTCTCCTCGACACCTACCGCAGTGGTCTATCGCGGCGTGACGGTGACCTATCGCACCAGTGCCTATACCGGCACGGAACAGGAATATACCGCGGCATTCGTCTACCGGCTGTCCAACGAAGGTGTGCCGAATACGGATTACACCATCCATTCGACCGAATATACGAACCCGACCTATGGCTACACGCTGACGCTGCCCGACTGCTTTGTGGAGCAGGGTTACGTCAAGGAAATTGACGATACGGTGAAATTCGGCCTGCAAAATGCACTGCCGGGTTACACGGATGACCCAACTGACGGCGGCGCGGTGATGGGATTGTATGCTGAGGCGACCGCGTCACTCAAAGCACAGTTCGGCGAGGACTGGGAGTCCGGTTTCCCAGTGCCGTGCAAGCAGCTCACCGAGCGCGACGGCTTGACCTATTATCTGTCGTTTGCGTCCGATGTGCAGTATGATCCGTCGGATGAGGATATCGCCGCAGCTTATACCGAAATGTATCAGGCGGCGCAGGCGATGGACGGCACTTCGATCTCGTTTGACGGACAGAATGACGCGCAGGCGGGGCGCGCGCGGCAGCAGGTGCTGCATGATTTGGCGGTGCGGTATGCTTATGCGCAGAACGAATGGGATGGCGCGCCGTTTATTGACAAAATCACGGTCGAACCCAACCTGACCGACGGTTCGTGTGTGCTGACTGTCCGGTATCTGGGTCGCTCGCGCGCGTATTATTTCACCACCACACAGCGGCTGTGGTACGAAAAGACCGACACCATCACACCCGCCCGCACGGAAGAACTGGTCAATACCTCGGATGGTGTGCGCTCACTCGAAGATTTTTGGTATGCGTTCCCGCTGGAGCAGGGCTTTCCGGTGTTTGACACGACCGGGCTGGAAAAACTCAGCGAAATGGCGGAAAAGCCTGCGTCGCTTGACAACCCCGACCTGTCCACCCCCGAGGCCTGCGCCGAATATGTGCTGCATTTTGTGGGCGGTAAGTGGGTCGGCAAAACCGGCAGCGAGGATAATAGCGAGCTTGGCATCACCTACCGTTGGGACGACGGTGACATGACCATCCGGATGCAGCGCGTGCAGCTGTCGGACAGCAGTCCGGTGCTGTGGCTGCCCATCGGCTATGACGGCTCTCAGCCACAGTATCCGCCCTATCTCCGCGTAGTCGCTAACATGATGGAGTACTACCCCTACCGCACGACGGGCGAGCTGCTGCAGGCGCTTGAGATGGGCTGGGTCGATGGTGCGTATGCCGAGGCCGTGTTTGCCGAGCTGGATAAACGCTGGCAGCAGGACGCGGACGCGATTGAGCAAGCGGTCAAAGGCAGTGGCACGACCGTGCAGACGATGTGGCAGCAGCACAAGGCTGCCAATCCGGACATCTTTGGCGCGCGGTTCTCGGAGGAGGAAATCGAGGCCGCCTGCCAGACCGTACGCGATTATGCCGTGGCGCATGGCTTTTCAGTGGATAACCTGCATTATGACGCGTCCAGCGAATATAGCTGGTCGCAGGGTGTCATGGATAATGGCGTACTGAAAGGTAAAGTGCTGAGCACCGGCCTGACAATCGACAACGTGATTACGGTCATCGGCGACGCGCACTTTGGCGAGGAGACAGCCGAGGGCTGGTCGTTTGCGCTGTACCGCGGTGCGGACGGCAAGTGGGTGCTTGAAGACGGCGCATACGGTTATTAAGTGCACAATTTGACGAAAACTTAACACCAATATAGCCTTGACACCGCCCCTTTCCCATGATAAGATGTTGCCAAACAAAGGGGAGTAGTCGGCGCGGTGTGTCCGCGCGGCATCGCCAACAAGCATGACGGGGCGTTTGACTCTGTTCTGGCTGTTGCCTGAAATGACCAGACCTGCGTTTTCCTTTTCTGAGGAAAACGCAGGTCTGTTGTTTTTCCAGGGGGTATCCATACCCCCTGGATACAAAAATCAGTTCTGTAAAAACTGATTTTTGATACCCCCGGACGCCGCCCAAGGCGGCTGGGGCGTGGTGTCAAAAGACAGGCGCATGTCCTGTCTTTTGACGAATTGCATCAATGCTGCGCATTATATTGGGAGGGGAACGGTATGGAATTTTTATATGAAGGGCTGCTGTCGGTGACGTGGCAGCAGGCAGTGATGTATGTTGTCGGCGGGCTGCTGATTTGGCTGGCGATTCAGAAGCAGTATGAGCCTGCGCTGCTGCTGCCGATGGGCTTTGGCGCGATACTGGTCAACCTGCCGATGTCAGGCGTTATTGACCAGATGACGCAGGGCGTCGGTGAGACGCACGGCATCATCCAATGGCTGTTTGAAAGCGGCATTGAGGTGAGCGAGGCGTTCCCACTGCTGTTGTTTATCGGTATCGGTGCAATGATTGACTTTGGTCCGCTGCTGGCAAACCCCAAGCTGTTCCTGTTCGGTGCGGCGGCGCAGATTGGCATCTTTTTGACCATCATCGCGGCGGCAGCACTCGGCTTTGATATCATTGATGCCGCGTCCATCGGTATCATCGGCGCGGCGGACGGGCCGACCTCCATTCTGGTTTCGCAGGTGCTCGGCTCGAAGTACGTCGGCGCGATTGCGGTTGCGGCGTACAGTTATATGGCGCTTGTGCCCATCATTCAGCCGTTTGCCATCAAGCTGGTAACGACCAAAAAGGAGCGCGCGATGAAGATGCCGTATGCCGCGAACAAGGTCAGCCGCCGCACGCGCATCCTGTTCCCGATTGTGGTGTCGATTGTGGCCGGACTGGTCGCCCCCGCATCGGTGTCGCTTGTTGGTTTCCTGATGTTCGGCAACCTGATTCGCGAGTGCGGCGTGCTGGAGAGCCTGTCCAAAACTGCGCAGCATGAGCTGGCCAACCTGATTACGCTGCTGCTTAGCATTACGATTTCGTTTTCCATGCGTGCAGAGCAGTTTGTGACCAAGGAAACGCTGATTATCCTGTGCCTTGGGCTGGTTGCGTTTGTACTGGATTCGATTGGCGGCGTGCTGTTTGCAAAGGTGCTCAATCTGTTTTGCAAGAATAAGGTTAACCCCATGATTGGCGCGGCAGGCATTTCGGCGTTCCCGATGAGCGCGCGCGTCATTGAAAAGCTGGGGGTGGAAGCGGATAAGACCAATCACCTGCTCATGCATGCGGTCGGTGCCAACGTTGCCGGACAGATTGCGTCGGTCGTGGCAGGCGGCGTGATTCTCGGGTTTTTTATGTAAGAAAGGGGCGTATGACGGATGAGTGAATCGGTATGGATGGCAATTTTATTGCTCGGTCAGGGCATGGCGGGTATCTTCACGGTGCTTGCCGTGATCGCGCTGATTGTGGCGTTGCTCGGCCGACTGGACAAAAATGGGCAGCCGTAAAAAAGACTTGCAAACCCCGTTTGTTTCTGGTATAGTAATAAGGTAAACCGAACAAACGGGGTTGTAGCTCAGCTGGTCAGAGCGTTCGCCTCACACGCGAGAGGTCGTGGGTTCGAGCCCCGCCAACCCCACCACAACACGATAATCCGAACCTGACGCCGGTTGGCGATGGGTTCGGATTTGTTGTTTTTCTTCCGCAATAATTTACATCATACAATCAAAATGAAAAATGGGATGCGTCTTAAAGGCGCATCCCATTTTTCATTTACGCATCATCGGTCGGCTTGGAATCGTTCGACTACGAATCCGACAAATGAGCAAAAACTTCCAGAAAGTCCGGAAGAAGAATACGGGCAATCGCAAGGAGCACAGACTCCGGTACGTTGTCCGGGAATTGTAATATTGCTGTAGCATTGATGCCCCGGAAATAGGTTTATATGCATTGTAAGACGCAATTTGCTCAATAAAAAGGAAACGGTTCTTGCTGTTTCCTGGAAGAATAAGTTTTTTCTGGTTGGTTTGACATTGACATCCGGACGAATTGTACCGTCAATCTCGCCGTGTTGCTGTTCAAAAGATTGAATGCTCTTACGAATCAGCACCAAAATGTGACTGTTAATCGAGCGGCCCGCATAATCAGCTACAAATCCCAGCTTTTCCAGCATTTCTTCCTCAATTCGAATGGACACACTTTTGATAGCCATAGACTTCTCTCCTTGCAGATATATTGTGTGCTCATTTTATAGCTATGATGTGTATAATGCGTTAAATAGATATGTATATCTAAAACTATTTTTCTAATTGTATGGGGAGGAAAATGGTAGCCGCAATCGTAGGTTCCGGAGCATTACGGATTATAGATTTAGAAAAATATCTATCGGATGGAGCTAGTCGAACGCAAGGGCGTCTACACGGCAAAGGAGATGTGCCGTGTCCTGTGCCTGAGCGAATCCGGCTATTACCGCTGGCTGAGAAACAGGGAAAAGCGGAACAGGCGTC
>NZ_JBQKJR010000078.1:0-11227 GCF_052117165.1 Agathobaculum sp. LCP25S3_E8 | reverse complement strand
TTTCGAGGGCGACGTGTGCACGATGGAGGTGTTCCGACCGGATTACTATAAGCTGTCCAACGAGGAGAACATCAAGAAGGCTGCCGAGGTCACCCGCGCGCATGTCGCAAAGTATTGGTAACACCTATCACTCATTTTCTTTTCTTCTGGCTATTTGCCAAAGCAAAAGGGGCGCTGTTTTACAGCGTCCCTTTTGCTTACTTCCCCTCGTACATCCGCCGCTTGAAGAAGAAAACCGGGGACAAGCCCCGATTTCTCATATCAGCCATATACCTTTGCTACTTCTTCGCGGGCGATTTCAACCCAACGGGATGCGTTGCGGGGGGTGTGACCAAGGGTGTGGTTGTCCTTCATCAGCAATTCTACACGGTTGCCGTTCTGCTTGCAGTAGTCGAGTACTTCGTGCAGACGGCGGCGGATGTAGTCTTCATCCGGCTGTGAGACAGCGATATCAGTCGGGCTGACCTTATAGCAGTAAACATAATCACCCTTGAGGAATTCGCTCATTTTGCGGCTGTCCGCCCACTGCGATACGGATACGCGGCGCAGGCGTGGAATGGAGGCCTTGACGTACTCCCAGCGGCGATCTAGACCTTCGCAGCAGCCGTAATAGTTGAGGCCAAATTTTTCCGAGATTTCGTGCTGATAGGGCAGTAGGAATTCCCTGACCATCTCCGGGGAGACCTCGCTGGTTTCCTGCGCTTCGTTGAACCCCCACATGTCCATTAGTGTGATCTGTCCAGGTATGCCGTGCAGCTGGTCGGTAAAACCGATGCCGCCCGAGCCAATGTACATGCTGCTCGCGTTGTTTGGGAGCAGACCGTTTTTCTCCAGATAATCGAACTTGTGCAGATATCCGTCGGTGAACAGACGCATCATCTCATGCACCTTGTCCGGAAAGTCATAAAAGTCGCACATCATGTTTTCCATGCCGCGCAGGTTGGAGTAGGAAAGCGACAGGTCGGGCGACCACCACCACTTGTGGCGGAATTCGACTTCGAGCAGGCCGTCAAACACGTCCTTGGCTGTTTCAAACGCCTTGTTGGACGCTTCCCAGTCGATGTGGATCTCTGGGGTCTTGATGACAGTGGCTAGATCGAGTGCTTCGAACTCGTCCTCGTCCAGTTCGGCCAGTGGGCTTTTCCAGACATAGGATTGACCCTGTGTCGGGTCGCCGATACGTTCTTCCTCAATGCCCCAGCCGGTATCTATCGCATGATAGGGCAGGTAGAGTTTGGCTTCGACCACTTTATCATCCTTCATGATCTCAGCCCAGTAAATCTCCTTGCGCAGCCACATCTCCCAGTCTCCGGCCATTTCGCCTTCGCACTTGATGCTTTCATTCCATGGGAAGATTTCATTCCACCCGTTTTCGCAGTCTATAAAGATGACCGGCTGCTCGGTTTTCAAATCGTTGTGCGCGATCCAAAGCGTTTTCTTTTCCTGCTCATACGGACGCTCAGCCAACGTGCGGAGGCGCTCACCAAGTTTGCGTAAGATGGCGCGATCGTGGTCGGATACTACACATTGTTCGACCGGCCAGCCATGCACCATCAGGTTGCCGCCCTGACCTTGGTCAATTCGGTTCGCGCCTACAAATTCATCTACTTTCATTGGAATTCTCCTTTGATGGCATCCGCCTTGAGCGGTGTGCATTTTTGTAAAGTCGCAGAGTCGTCTTAAGTCGCAGAGTCATCCTGCGCTTCCGCAAATACCATATCACACCGTTTTTTTATCTGCAACCAACTTCTAGCCGGCGAACTCCACGTATTGTGCATATTTTTTGAAGTTTCCTTGACGATTTTCTTAGCTCTCCGTGAATCGTTGCATTTTTAGCAACACCGTTTCGTTCAGGCTGCGTTGCAGTCGTGCTATAAAGCGCAAAGCCATCCGCTGATTTTAATGTAAGAAGAATTTTGAAAAATACACCATAGAAAAAGATGCGTATTTTGATCAAGTTTTTGCTGAATCTCAGCATTGCCTCGATGGGGGAACTATGCTATATTTTAGTTTTATAAGAATATCCACTGCGTATATCAGATTTATTCCCTGGTACTGATAGAAATTTGTCTTATCAGAAAGGTTGCGATGCCACTTGATTTCGTCTGTCTGCCGCGACCACTTCTACCCGCATCACGGGGCGACTTGCATCGCTTCGCAGCCATCAATAGCTGTATGGCGTGAAGCTGCCGATTTACTGCATTTTCTCTGCTTATCCCGCGCCGTCAACTGCTGTGCCGCTTACCGTAATCTGCCGACGTGGCAGACAGACACGCACCGTTATTCTTCCTGCATGGTCCGGAGAACTGCCGCTGGCCACTGTACAGCAGATGATCGATGTATATTTCGCCGTCTATTCGCAGACGGGTATTTACTTCATTCACGACACAGCTAGCCTGCTGTATTTGTCCGAGATGCCTGGCCGTATGGGGGGTATCTGTGCTGACTTTCCCGCGGATGCGTTGTTTTCGCAGATTCTGCGCGCGGGTGCACTGCTACGTAAAGAATTTTTTATGGGAACTACGATAGAAAAACTTTACTATCTTGAGGCATGGCCTATTATAGCGGAAGCCACGCGATGCTTTCCCTTTACGCGCGGCCGGATATTGCATTGATTTATCTTCCAGAAAGAAGGTCACAGTCATGGAACTGGCCGAACGTTGCCGCCATTTGTGCGCGCACATCCAAACGCTTACCGGAGTACATACCGCTTTGCTTGACCTGACGATGCAGCACTTTGATCTTCCACCATTTCACTCGGGCTGCACCCTGCAGAATGCAGACTGCAACGCCTATCTAACTCATCTATACGGTGCCTACGAAGCCGAGAGATGGGACGGAAAATACATCTATTATTGTCCGCGCGGATTGGTTTTCATCGCAACACCGCCTTTGAAAATCGGCACACCGATGGAGTACTGTCTTATTTCCGGGCCGTTTATCATGTCTAACAACACAACCGACCCCTTTGAAGATTCTGCGCTCTGTCCTGAGCCGCTTGACCACTTACCGTGCCTTACTACAGCGCAGGCACGCGCATTGAGCGAGCTGGCTTGTGCTGCCGTTTCCTCTCTAACACAGGGACTTGCTCCACCTGATGTGGATTCGGGCAATCAGGCTACAATACTGCAGATGATGTACGACCTGACCGCCGAGGATGCAGCCTGCATCTATCCCATTGAAAGCGAGCGGCGCCTGCAGGAGCATATTCGCGCCGGGGCAAAGGATGCGGCGCAGGAGTTGCTCAACGACCTGCTGACCCATATCTACTATCTTGCGGGTAGCGATCAGAGGATCATCAAATCTCGTATACGGGAATTGCTTGTGCTGATGAGCCGTGCTGCGATCGACGGTGGTGCGGATATAAACGATATTCTTGCGCTGTGCTGCCGATATGAGCAGGAGGTGGACAAAATACCGGGGATCGAGGCACTCAACCGCTGGATTGGCTCGATCCTGCATCAGTTTATCCGTTTGGTTTTTGATTTGCGTGAAATCAAGCACCGCAACGTCATTTTTCAGATCACAGCATTTATCAAAGAGCATCTGTCAGAAAAGTTGACACTCGATCAGGCTGCGGAACAGGTATATCTGTCCAAGTCCTATTTCTGCCGTATCATCAAGGATGAACTGGGCTGTACATTCACCGAATATGTCAACCGCCTGCGCATCGAGCGTAGCAAAACCCTACTCTGTGCAACCGGAATGCCAATTGCAGAGATTGCCTGCGCAGTCGGTTTTGACGACCAGAGCTACTTTACCCGCATTTTCAAAAAGCAAATCGGTATTGCGCCGGGCAAATTCCGAGAGCGAGGTACAACACACAAGGCATAAAAAGCCAAGTTCTGTGAGCTATATCTCATTTGTTGAACAGTATGATTTACCACAGATAAACTATTTTACTGTGTCAAACGGGAAAATAAGAGACATACTCAAGAATTCAGATAAATGGATATTGAAGCCGCGTTATTGGAAATGTCAAGCTACAGCGAAATAGCGTGGTGATTCGTGGTCAGCAATCATTACTGCATCCAAGATTGAGGGCGAATCTATCTGGTTGAGGGAGCAGAAGGCTTTACAGCGGAACTTTGTAACCGTGGTAGTGATTGAATGCTTAAGAAATTTTCTAAAGCGGTGGAAGAGGAGCTATTTTCAAATGCAGTGCTTTTGCACAAAGAATGATGCCCTCTCAAAAATACAACCTATAGTTTTTGAAGGCGAGAGACGTCAATATCAAAAGTGTCGGCAATTCAAAAGCTGATGCAGTAATAAAAAAACTGTTCGAACTACTTAAAAGTGAGTTTATGAATTTGCATAAACTTAAGTCTATGGAAGATTTCAAACACGAACTGTTACTTTTATGGATTACTTCAACAATCACCGTATTTTAGATACAGATGAAGGACTTGCCGTCTGCTTTGCGCAAACAGCAAGTCCTTTCCTCAGCATAACATTTTCTTGATATTATTGTCTAACTCTTGGGGTGGTTTTGTTGTAAAGGCACGGCTTTGTTTTGCTGATCAGCGGTTGTAAAACTCGTCAACTGCGGCAAAAAACGCTTCTATATTTTCCCATGGAGCAAGCGGTGGAATATCGCAGCCTGAGGAAATTACAAAATTCGGATACTTGCAGCATTCCTGCATAAGCACAATCGTCTTTTCGAAAATGGACGTGGGTGTACCGTTACGGAATTCAACCGCAGGGTCGATGTTGCCCATGCAAATTATATCTGCAGGCACCTTTTCCATGATTTCAGTCATGTTAACTGCATTGCCGAAGTGGTAGGCATTCGCACCGCACGACAAGATAGAATTCAGTGTGATATTGGCGGTGTTGCCGCAGTTGTGATAGATGACCGCGAAACACTGATCCTGAACTGCCTGAACGATGCGGCGACTGTATTCGCCAGAAAATTCCTCGGCAAGCGCAGGAGACAGTAAACCTGCCAGCGGTTCGGCGATTACTACGCCGTTCGCTCCGACCGCTTTGTATGCTTTGATATATTGAATGATAAACTCGGTGCACTTTTCCAGCACAACATGCACCATGTCTGGTTCTTCATAACAGTAAATAAGTGAATGGGTTACATCCAATAGACGGCCTGCCAGAGAAAACGGCCCGATAACACCCGCAAGCACAGGTCGGTCGCCGATTAGTTTTATTGCTTTAGAAATCGCGTCAATGTAAATCTGTGTGCGGGCTGCACCAATCTCCGGTATCTTAAGCGCCTCTGCCTGCGCCAAGCGTTCTTCCTCTTCTACTTCGGTGGAGAGAACTGGACCGATTACGGTCGGAACTTCGTCATCCGAAACTCGAATGGGTGCGCCGAAGCACTCTGCCTCCACCGAAAGATCCATTAGACTAACTGCGGCACCTGCGTTCGGTGTCCGGTCCGCGACCGCCTTCATGCCATGCGCTTGCAGCGTGCTATCAGAAATAAGATCCTTGACTGTTACATCCAGTAGCTGAATAGATGGAAAGGACAGAATCGGCATTGCCTTCTTGCGAGGTGCCGTCAGCAAATCATGCGTCCATTGATCCATGTTTTGTTTCATCATACTCTACCTCCAAGTCATGTCATGCGCCTGATCGATTTGTTACCTATACAATATCATGGGATCCGCTCGCGTGGTTAGGAGAGAATTGTGCAGAATTGGGAGCCGATTGCCCTATGTCTGTCTTCACTGCACGGAATTTCCGTGTGTCATATTCTGCTTCGATGCAGCAATGCGGCGGACACGTCAAAAAGTGTGCGTCATCCCATGGTCCATTAACCAGAGCTTCTAAAAAGCCCATATCGCCCTCTACCTTAGTAAATTTCCAGCCGAAATCGGCCGCCGCCTGCCGTGCATAGGCTTCGTACTCTGGACTTTCACTCAGCGAGCAGGTAATATAGCCGCAATGCTTGTAATTTGCCATCCAGTTGTTGGTGCATTCCATGAGATAGTCGGCGTTTTCCTCGCCAAATACGGCCGCGTATTCAGCCCAGCGGCGGGCATAGTTTTCCTTGGACGGCGTGAACGCCTGCTCAATCCAGCCGACGTTGTACCAGTAGACTCCCGGCAGCTGCGTAAACAGCGTCCGATACCGAGTAGCCGAGCCTAAGAAGAGCGAGATGCAGTCGTCGCATCTCGGTACAACAATGGGCAACGATCGGCTGTGCAGACCGATCACACCGTTCGCGCACAAACCGTAGGCCAGTACAATGGCTTCAAAATGCAGCGTTTCGGGCAGATAGTCGTTCTCCAGTTCGATCTCATCAATCGTATTTTGTAGCGTTTGCCTCAACATATCCGGCGTATCATGAAGTCCCTGCCGTAGCCACCATACTCGGACAATATGACGACTTTTGGATACCAGATGGGATATCTCCCGGTTCATCACCATACAACCAATCATGCCGATGCGCATATTTTCTGCCTCCATTTCCATGAATGTGCCCATTATACGTCCTCCGAAAGCCGCGGAGCAAGGTATTATATTCAGTTGTGGACGAAAGTACAAAGGAAAAGCAATTTTCTCCAAAAGCACCGTATAATTTTTCTATACATTTTGGCGCATCTTTCTTATACTGAAAACAACAACCTGCCTCAAAGGAGGAGATGACCGGCATGAATCTTGCCATCGGTATTGATACGGGCGGCACCTGCACGGACGCCGTCCTTTATGATTTTGACACCCATCGCGTGCTGGGTCAGAATAAAGCCCTGACTACATATGACGATCTGACGCGTGGCATCCTGCAGGCGCTGGACGGACTGAGCCCAGCCCTGTGCCAGCAGGCCCGGCTGGTCGGCCTGTCTACTACACTGGCGATCAATGCCTGCGTGGTGGGCAAATTTCGCCGGACCCGCCTGTTGTTGCTCGGCATAGACCGCCGCGGCATCGCCAAGTACGGCGCTGCTTACGGATTTACCGACCCGGATGATATTCGTTACCTACCATGTCGCACGACTATCAATGGCTCTATTGAAGAAGAACCCGATTGGGAGCTTCTTCAAACCAACGCCAAAGACTGGTTTGCCGGGGTGGAAGCCTGCGTCATCTGTGAAATCTACGGCATGCGCAATGGTGCGGAGCTGGAAAAGAAGGCGGCATGCATCGTGCGTGAGCAGACCGATCTGCCCGCCGTGTGTGCTAGCCTGTTGTTTGGTGGTCTGTCTAGTCTGGAACGGGCAGCCAGTGCTGTGCTCAACGCAGGGCTGCTGCCGGTTATGCGTGACTTTCTCGACGCAGTAAAGAACGCTTTCCGCGCTCGCGGCATAGACGCCTCCATCTACATCGTGCGCTTGGATAGCAGCCTGATGAGCTTGGATTATTCAGCCGAGCACGCGGTCGAAACTTTGCTATCTGGCCCGGCCGCTTCGGCACTGGGCGGCAGTGCTCTGGCTGGCGAGCCCAATGCCATCATCGTCGACATGGGCGGCACAACCACTGATATAGCGCTGGTGCAAAACGGCGCGCCCCTGCTCTCGGATGACGGCATCCGGATCGGGGAGTGGAAAACACTCATCCGCGGGCTGTTCTCTACCTCGGTTGCGGTAGGCGGGGACAGCGCCATCCGTTGGGATATCCACGGCAACTGGACGCTCGGCCCCGACCGCATCATTCCAATGTGTGTGCTGGCCAGCCTCTATCCGGATGTGACCAATATTCTATGTCAGCAGGTTGAGAACACACCTAACCATACGCTTATGCTGCACGAATTTCTTACTCTGGCTCGAGCCGACTGGGCCAATCTACCGTTTGAACTCGATATGAACGAGCAAAAACTGTGTCGCACGCTTGAGGCTGGGCCACTGAGCGTACAGCAGGCGGCCGATGTGCTTGGAATCGACAAATATCAGTTGCATACTCGCGTGCTCGAACAGGTAGGAATTGTGTTGCGTGCAGGGCTGACCCCGACCGATATCATGCATGTACGTGGCGACTACACCCACTATGATCGCAATGCGTCCCTATATGCCGCTCGGTTTGCTGCTGGGTCGCTACATTTGGAACTCCAAGCCCTGTGCGAGGAGATCTATGCCGAGGTTTCCCGCCGGGTGTTCGATGCGGTCTCGCAGATGTTGCTCGAGCATGTTTCTCCGTATTACCGCACCCACGGGCTGGATGACGGCATGCGCGAACTGCTCCGCCTACAATGGGAAAACCGGGTATCGGGGGGGTGCAGCATGCTGCAATACGCCTTTCGCACTTCAGTCAAAATCATCGGTATCGGCGGGCCGGTACATCTGTTCCTGCCCGCTGCCGCTAAGGCGCTGGGTGCCGAATATATCATCCCAGAAGGTGCGGCCACGGCCAATGCCGTGGGCGCGGTGACTGGACAGGTTACCTGTACGGCCACGGCAGAAATCCGAATGCACAGCCTGCCGATTGAGAACGAAGAACAAGACATCTTCAAAGTGCTCTGCGAAGGTCAGCCGCCCTGCTATTTTGCTGCCGAGGACATGGCGGCTGCTTGGGCTTCCGAACGGCTGATCGAATATACTGCCGCCCGCGTGCGCGAACAAGGTGCGGCGGGAGAACTGTCCTTTGTCACCGATACAGAAAATGTAACCGGCGGCAAGATTTTCACCCGTATCCATGTGACGGCTAGCACCTGTCTGGGTCACACCATGAAGGAGGTTTGCTGAACATGACGATCACGGTAAAAAGCGGTGCACAGACGCTTTCGTTTGACACCGCGCCTGGCGAAACTCTAGGCGATGTACTACGCCGCGCCATCCCGACCTTTTCCGAACCATGCGGTGGCAACCATACCTGTGGCAAGTGCGGGGTGCACATTGAAGGCGCTATTCCCGCACCATCGGCCAGCGATCAGAGGCTGCTCAGCACGGAAGAGCTGGAAGGCGGGGTGCGTCTCGCCTGTTCCTGTCCGGTCGTGGATGGCATGATCGTTCGACTTACGGAAAGCGGATTATCGCGTATCGTGGGGTGGAACAAAACTGTTCCCTTTGACTGCACCGAAATCGGCTACGGCATTGCGGTCGACATTGGCACCACAACGGTCGCCATGCAGCTGTTAGACCGTGCCAGTGGCAAGGTGCTGGCCGAGCAGCTGGAAGAAAACGCCCAGTGTAGCTTTGGCGCGGATGTCATCTCGCGCATCAAAGCCTGCAAGACCGATGGACTGGACATCCTATCCAGTCGCATCCACGAGCAGCTCCAACGTATGGCAGCTACATGTCTGCAGGAAGCGTGCATTGAACACGTCGACGAGGCGGTGGTGACTGGTAACAGCACCATGCTGCATCTGTACGAAGGGCTGGACCCGGCCTCGCTCGCAGTCGCGCCGTTTGATGTGCAGTCCTATTTCGGCTGCATGAGCCGCCACACGTTGGCGGGCGCGCCCGTTTATCTACCTCGGTGCGTTGGTGCCTATGTAGGCGCGGACATTGTATGCGCCATTCTGGCCGCCGGGATGGATAATGGTGTGCAGCTGCTGACCGACATCGGCACCAACGGCGAAATGGTTCTGATGCGGAGCGGCAACCTGTACTGCTGCGCCACGGCAGCCGGACCGGCCTTTGAGGGGGCGGGCCTGAGCTGCGGTATGCCAGCAGCTGCGGGTGCTATCCGCGCCATGCGCCGCGAGGGAGATCGCATCATCTACCAGACCATACAGGATGCACCAGCGGTGGGTATCTGCGGCTCGGGAATTCTGGATGCGCTGGCGATACTGCTCAAGGACGAAATCATGGACGACTCCGGCTATCTTGATGATAATTATACAATCGACGGCACTGGCGTAACCATCACTCAGCGCGACGTACGCCAGATTCAGTTAGCTAAGTCGGCTATTTGCGCTGGACTCATCACCTTGCTGGAAACGCAGGATCTGCCCGTAGACGCAGTCGATCGGCTCGCCATTGCAGGCGGCTTCGGCAACTCGATGAACATGAACTCGGCGTGCGCGATTGGCCTGTTCCCCATAGCGTTGCGAGACAAGGCCGATTTCATTGGCAACGGCGCGCTCGGCGGTGCGGCCATGCTACTGATGAACCACGCGCTGCGCGAAAAAAGCGAACAGATGGCTCAAAACTCTACCGAGATTTCTCTATCTGCCAACCCGACATTTATGGATTATTATATTGATTGCATGTCGTTTATGACCTTTTGATCCCTAAGAACACATAACAAAGCCCGTATTGGATAGCCAATACGGGCTTTAATTTTGTCCGAACAGTAACAAAAACGATAAAAAGGGCAGGTGACTCTTCATCTTCATGCTAGAGTGAATAAACAAGAGAGATTAAGCCGTGCAGATTTCTAGAGCCACATCTGCAGCCGAAGCTGCGTCGGGCGTGTAGCGGTCTGCGCCGATTTGGTCGCAGAACGATTGTGTTATTGGTGCGCCGCCGATCATAACCTTTACATTGCCCTTGAGTTCAGAAGCGTTAACTGCCTCCACGATATCCCGCATCTCGCCCATAGTGGTAGTCAGCAGCGCCGAGCAAGCGATAATCTGCGCATTGTTTTCTCGGGCAGCTTCAATGAACTTTTCAACTGACACATCAACACCCAAATCGATTACTTTCAGACCCTTGCCCTCCATCATCATGCGAACCAAATTTTTTCCGATATCATGCAGATCGCCCTTGACCGTACCTAGAATAACCGTGCCCTTTTCTTCGACGCCATCCGCTACCAGATACGGACGTAGCACTTCGATACCCTTGGTCATAGCACGTGCAGCAATCAGCACTTCAGGAACAAAAACTTCATTGTTTTTGAACTTTGCGCCGATGATATTCATTCCATCTAGTAGACCATGCTCCAGAATCTCGCCTGCTGGTATCCCTTCGTCAAGAGCTTGTTGTACACACATTTTTACTTTCGGCGCACGCCCTTGCTGCAGCCAAGAACTGATATCTTCTAATACGCCCATAATACTATCTTCCTTTCATTTATTATTGAACGCTTTACATTGTTTTCACCAACTGCACTCGTCTCCTTTACTGATCCTATCATAACATTTGGACTTGCTTTTTTCTTGCACACGATTGCCCATTTTGTGACAATCGTTTTTAAAATAACACAAAAAGAGCGGCATGCCGCTCTTTTTGTGTTCCGGGTCATGCCCGATAAGGTAATAGAAGGAAAAATGTACCTATTAGAGGAGTTCGCGTTTAATGCGCTCGAGGGCTTCAGGAGCCTGCTGATCCATCTTCTCCGGGAAGCCGAAGTAGGACACGCATATGATGTTGTCGCCGCCGACCTTGGG
>NZ_JBQKJR010000077.1:0-11454 GCF_052117165.1 Agathobaculum sp. LCP25S3_E8 | reverse complement strand
CATCCCGATCCATTTTTCCTCGTTCCAGCATTGCTCTCACCACCTATTCCTATTTTACCGCGCTCAAACGAAAAAGCCCAGCTTTTGCTGGACTTTTTCGACAGACTGAGCTGTCTGTTTCTGTTGGAAACAGACAGCTTTTGCAGCCTTACGGTTGCCCTGCACACCCGAATCTGTCAGCCAACAGTAAAAATAAGAATTACTTCCTTATCACTGTTAAGCCAATGGTTGCAGGGTTTTTTCTCTTTTTCAGCTACTCCAGAAAAATAACCGTTTTTAGCAGATGTTGTCCGCTTCTAACCGTTTTATAGGGGTAGCCCCAAATATCTACACCCAAATGGGTGCCCGGATGGGTGACAAAAACAGATACCGTCAATCTGTTTCGCAAAAAGCATCGTATACCACAACTACATTGACACAGGCACAAGAGTCATGGTATAATATCTTAATTATAAAAGTAACTTAAAGGAGGTAATTTTCATGTTCCGGCATTTGCCCTTGTCTGTACGCGTTCCAATCGAGGCAGACAACCCCAGCATTCTTCGTGTGGAGAATCTTTGTGTCAAATGCGGTCAGTGCCGTGAAGTATGCACCAATGATATTGGTGTTCATGGCACCTATACGCTGACACAGACCGGCGGAAAAGCCATCTGCATCAACTGTGGTCAGTGTTCCAATGTTTGTCCCACGGCCAGCATCACGGAAGTTTATGAGTATCCTGATGTGCAGTCTGCCATCAAGGATCCGGAAAAAATCGTGATTGTCAGCACCTCTCCTTCCGTGCGTGTGGCACTGGGCGAGGAGTTCGGCATGGAAAAGGGCTCCTTTGTTGAGGGCAAGATGGTAGCCTTGTTGCGTGCACTGGGCGTGGATTATGTGCTGGATACCAATTTCTCTGCCGACCTGACCATTGTAGAGGAGGCTAGCGAGCTGATTCGCCGCATCACCAAACAGGATAAGCCGCTGCCTCAGTTCACCAGCTGCTGCCCCGCCTGGGTTAAGTTCGCAGAAACTTATTACCCTGAACTGCTACCCCATATCTCCACTGCCAAGAGCCCTATCGGTATGCAGGGCCCCACTATCAAGACCTACTTTGCGCAGAAAATGGGCATCGATCCGACTAAGATTGTCAATGTCGCTCTGACCCCCTGCACTGCCAAGAAGTTTGAGATCCGACGCGAGGAAATGAATGCAGCAGGCAAGAAGCTGGGCATTCCCGAAATGCGGGATATGGATTTCGTTATCACAACCCGTGAGCTTGCCAAGTGGGCCAAGGAAGCCGGTATCGATCTGGAATGTTTGGAAGACAGTTCCTACGACCGCCTGATGGGCGAAGCTTCCGGCGCCGGTGTCATTTTCGGCAATACCGGCGGCGTGATGGAGGCTGCGCTGCGCACCGCTTATGCCTATATCACCGGGGAGCAGCCCCCTGAAACCCTTCTGGATCTGCAACCCGTCCGCGGCTACGAGGGTCTGCGGGAAGCCAGTCTGGAAATTAACGGCATAACCGTCAATGTGGCTGTCGTCTACGGAACTGCAAACGCCCGGAAGATGATTGAGCGCATCAAGGCTGGTGAAAAAGAGTACCACTTTATTGAGGTCATGACCTGTCCCGGTGGCTGCATCGGCGGCGGCGGTCAGCCCCGTGATTTGATGGCAGACGCCAACGAAAGCCGCCAGTCTCGTATTGCCAGCTTGTATCAGCGTGATGCAGGAATGAAACTGCGTTCCAGCCATGAGAATCCTGAAATCCAGCAGCTTTACAAGGAATTTTATGGAGAACCATTGAGCGAATTGGCAGAAGAAATGTTACATACGATCTATCAGGATCGCAGCAGCGATCTGAAACAAGGAGGAACTGCTAAAATGGAAAAATGGAAGTGCAAAGTCTGCGGTTATATCCACGAGGGTCCTATCTCTGATGATTTCGTATGTCCACTGTGCAAGCAGCCTGCCAGTGCATTTGAAAAGATTGAAGAGACCAAGGCCGGCGCAAGCAAGTACGCAGGTACCGAGACCGAGAAGAATCTGGAAGCTGCCTTTGCAGGTGAGTCTATGGCCCGCAACAAGTACACCTTCTATGCCTCTGTTGCCAAGAACGCCGGTTTTGAGCAGATCGCAGACCTATTCCTGAAGACCGCTGAAAATGAGCGTTCTCACGCACAGATGTGGTTCAAGGAACTGAACGGCATCGGTGATACCGCTCAGAATCTACTCCACGCTGCCGAGGGCGAAAATTACGAGTGGACCGACATGTATGATGGTTTTGCCAAGACCGCTGAGGCCGAGGGCTTCCCCGAACTGGCTGCCAGATTCCGTCTGGTCGCCGCTGTTGAGAAGCACCACGAGGAGCGCTATCGTGCTCTGCTGAAGAATGTGGAGATGGCAGAAGTCTTCTCCAAGAGCGAGGTCAAGGTGTGGGAGTGCCGTAACTGCGGCCATATCGTGGTTGGCACCAGTGCGCCCGAAATCTGCGCTGCCTGCGATTATCCTCAGAGTTTCTTTGAGATCCACGCAGAGAATTATTGATATCCTTTTCCATGAAGGCCCGCCGCATTCCGCGGCGGGCCTATTTTTGAAGCTTTCGTTCCTTCCTTATTTCTTTACTGCTATTAGCAAAATTTATAAAGAAAGATCCTTGCAGATATTTCTAGACAACTTGCCGTCCCCAACTGATGCTTCTTCGAATTTCGCTCAGATTCTGTTGGTTTTTTTCCGATCCTGTATGGGTGCCTCATGGGTGACCACAGAAAATCATCCTCAAAAAAGTCAGTAATATCAACGATTTGAGGGCGTAAGAACCCAAGAAGTACGGTCTCAAAGCGGCCCGTCGCGCGCCCCAGTTCTCCAAGCGCTAAACTTTATCAAATTTGCTCAAAAAGTCCGGGAAATCAAGGTTTTCCGGGCTTTTCCTTTTGATATGGTTTGATGAAGTTTGATGCAACAAGACCCGTTTTCACCTGATTTTTAGTGGTTACCAAGTGGATAACCGGCCAAAAAGAGGGTGAAAAGAGGGGCAAGTGGTTACCAAATAGGACAACCAGAGAACATTTTTTGTCTCTCTCAAAATGCGTTTCTCATAAAATCGCTTTGTCTGAATTTGACCTAATTTGAATAAAAGAAAATCAGTTTATCGCCAAGCATTCAGTATGCTTACTGGGCGCTTTTTGTGTTTCCGGGGAATTTCATTCTGGAATAAGAAAAGGCCGTCCCTTTCAATTTTTGAAGTGGCGGCTTTTTCTCATTTCCAGAAATCAGGTGAAGCCATTGAGAACGTAAATCATCACCAGCAGGATAAGCGATCTTTGCTCGGTCTGACGTGATAGTT
This sequence comes from Agathobaculum sp. LCP25S3_E8, assembly GCF_052117165.1. Taxonomy (NCBI): domain Bacteria; kingdom Bacillati; phylum Bacillota; class Clostridia; order Eubacteriales; family Butyricicoccaceae; genus Agathobaculum; species Agathobaculum sp. LCP25S3_E8. The sequence continues at coordinate 8,126 of NZ_JBQKJR010000077.1, read as the reverse complement.
CATATCCTGATGGACGAGCCGATCAAGCTGGAATGGGATGTCCTGCGTATCTGCAAGCGTTCCTTGTCTACACCGAGATTTCCTATGCTATCAAGGCAAAGGAAATCGGCGTCTAGGGCAAGCGTATCTTTGCTCACGACATCAATGGCAAGGTGTCCGATGGTTATAAAAAACTGACAAAAGGTGTTGAAACTTGAAAAGCAGCGCGAAAAAGAGGAGTCGGCATTGGTAGATGATTTGTTTTCCATCGAAGAAGACCGCAAGGATGCCAAGTTGGGAGCAGATATAGGAAATTCCACTGGTTGAGCTGTATCCTTTCAAAAACCATCCTTTCAAAGTCTTGAATGATGGGACTGTAATGGAGAACGTCTACAGTGTTTGACAGTGTGGTGTACCGCCTTGTCGGGAAGTTAAAAGTCTGATGCGGTTGGAGAAAAAGCCGGTGAAAGTGGTAAATAGGTACAGAGATATATCCGCCTGACGGGGCGAATCCCCGAACCGTGGGATATGGTCGATGAAAAGAGTATTGCCCGTAACCCGGCTCATAAGCTGTCTTTCCTCAAAAAAAGAGGAACGGCGGGATTTTCTGGGCGCAATGGACAGCGAACAGACTACTCCTCACTACCGCGAAAGCAATGAATATGTGTTCTGTCCAGAGCATCAAGGATGCTATCCGAGAGTGTTATCAATCCCAGCACGATAGAGAAACTGCCGATGAATAGAAAGAATAAAGAGGGGGGGATTGGAGCCTATTTCAAATATATAAGAATGTTGTGGTACCTTTTTTTGTAAAAAAACTTATAGAATCGATTGGCATTTGTTTTTGAAAAGGGTTGACATTTGAAACACAGCACGCTATAATACCTGTAAACCAATAGAATAACTAGGTAATTGCGAAAGGGGTGATTCGGTATGCAGAGCATTTTCTTTAATCTTTTGCGGAGCAACTTCCGTTGTGGACGAATGCTGTACTCCCGGACTGACAAGATGGCCGGGCGATTTGTTACGCCCACAATTCACCTCTATTGTTGTTAACTCAGGGGTATTGCCATGTTGCGGTCCGGGAGCTATTGCTAGCTTCCGGGCTTTTTGTTTGCCCAAATTAAAAGAAAAAATTGAAATGAGGTACATACCATGAGTAACTATAAATTTGAGACCCTTCAGCTTCATGTTGGTCAGGAACAGCCCGATCCCGCAACCGACGCACGTGCGGTACCGATTTATCAGACTGCATCCTATGTATTCCGAGACAGTCAGCACGCAGCCGATCGTTTTAGCCTGGCGGATGCAGGCAATATCTATGGACGTCTGACAAATTCTACACAGGATGTTTTTGAAAAGCGCATTGCGGCGCTGGAGGGTGGCGTTGCAGCATTGGCAACCGCGTCGGGCGCCGCTGCGATTGCCTATACCATTCAAGCGCTGGCACAGGCGGGTGAGCATATTGTCGCGCAAAAGACTATTTATGGCGGCACCTACAATCTGCTGGCGAATACGCTGCCTCAGTACGGCATTACGACCACCTTTGTCGATGCGCACAGCCTGACAGAGGTCGAAGCTGCCATTCAGCCCAATACCAAGGCGATTTATCTGGAAACTCTGGGCAATCCGAACTGCGATATTCCGGATATTGATGCGCTGGCAAAGCTGGCGCATCAGCACGGCCTGCCGCTCGTTATTGACAACACCTTTGGCACACCCTATCTCATCCGTCCGATTGAGCACGGCGCGGACATTGTTGTGCATTCGGCCACCAAGTTCATCGGCGGCCATGGCACCACTCTGGGCGGCATTATCGTGGACTCTGGCAAATTCGATTGGGCGGCATCTGGCAAGTATGCCCCAATCAGTGAGCCGAACCCGAGTTATCACGGCGTTTCCTTCACGCAGGCAGCCGGCCCAGCGGCGTTTGTCACCTATATCCGTGCTATTCTGCTGCGTGATACCGGTGCCGCTATCTCGCCCTTCAATGCGTTTCTGCTGCTTCAGGGTGTCGAAACCCTGTCGCTCCGCATCGAACGTCATGCGGAGAATACAAAGAAGGTTGTTGATTATCTGATCAAGCATCCGCTGGTGGAGCACGTTAACCACCCGTCTCTGCCCGATCATCCGCAGCACGACCTGTACGAGAAGTATTTTCCGAACGGCGGCGGTTCGATCTTCACCTTTGAAATCAAGGGCGGTACGGCAGAGGCACACAAGTTCATCGATAACCTGCAAATTTTCTCTCTGCTGGCAAACGTCGCGGACGTGAAGAGCCTGGTTATCCATCCGGCAACGACGACGCACTCTCAGCTTTCTCCCGAGGAGCTGGCGGATCAGGGTATTCAGCCCAATACCATCCGTCTTTCCATCGGAACCGAGCATATCGACGATATCATCGCCGACTTGGAAAATGGCTTTGCCGCTGTAAAGTGAGAAGAGAGAAATTGTACCATATTTGCTGCGTGTTCGCTTTGATTTCACGGGTGAAACTAGCGATGCGCAGAAGGATGTAGTCGCTGCATTTCTGTTTGATGCGGCAAAAAATGAATGCGCTGCCCAATCTGAAATACAAGATTTTGAAAATGGAACCAGACTATCCTGTCCATCACGAGGCAAATGGATAGTATCGTTATCTCACCAAAGAGGCGGCGCAGAGCCGTGTGGAAGAACCCAAGGCGACTTTTTCACGTTTTCTCGGAATTGTTAACGGCTATGCCATGATTTAGGACGTGCATGATGAATAGGCGTTGTGACCCATGCACCGGTTGATATTCGGTTGATTGAGGATTTGCCGTAAGGGCGCCGAAACTTTTAGAAAGGATATGACAGCGATGATGAATATCTGTTGGATGATGTGTTGTTGGGATAATCAAATAATCCATGCATCCGCCTGTCGGTCCTGAAAACGATAGGTCTTGGTTTTGCGCAATTCAGCGGGGTGTACCATGGAACATGGACACCCCGCTGATATTTTAGAGCGATATCCTTATGCCGCTACGATCTGTAAAATGGATTCGTGAACATTTCAGGTGTGGATACTGTCGACCTGTACAAATGGCAGCAATATAACTCTGCCTTGAGCGGCTGGAAAAAGTCATAGAAAGAAGGTATTAATAATGAGCGGATTCAATGATCAGATATCTAAGGATGATTTGATTCGCCTGCGCCGGGAGCTGCATCGCCATCCGGAATTGGCTTTGCAAGAGTTTCAAACGGCGGAAATGATAGAACGGGAACTGGATCTGGCCGGCATTCCCCATTCCCGCGTCGGAGCTACCGGTGTGTTGGGAGTGATTTTTGGAGAACAGAGCGGGAATGGCGTAATCGCGTTGCGGGCGGACATTGATGCATTGCCGATTCAAGAGACCAATGCGGTGGACTATCGTTCACAAACGGATGGTGTCATGCACGCCTGTGGACATGATGCGCACACAGCAAGTCTGCTGGGGGCGGCAAAGCTGCTGTCTGCAAATCGCGCACATTTTGGCGGAGAGATCCGCTTGATCTTTCAACCGGCGGAGGAGACCGGAAAGGGGGCGGCCGACTTTTTGGAGGCTGGCGTTCTGGACGGCGTGGAGCGCATATTTGGACTGCACAGCGCTCCGGATCTGCCCCTTGGAACCATCGGTGTGACGCCGGGCCTAAATAATGCTGCTGTCGATCAATTTCGCATTCTGGTTCATGGCAAGGCTGCTCATGTCTCCACCCCTCAACAGGGCACGGACGCTTTGTATGCCGCCAGTCATATCGTAGTGGCCATTCAAGGGCTGGTGACCCGGCGAACCTCGCCGGTGGAGCCGGTGATTCTGGGTGTAGGAAAGCTGCACGCGGGAACAACTTACAACGCTGTGGCGGAGGATGCCGAATTGGAAGGAACCACTCGCACCATCTCGCAGGAGATGCGCCTGCAGGTGCGTGATTGGATCGATCAAACCGCTCAGAATGTGGCTGCCCTCAGCGGTGCAAAAGCACAGGTGTTTTGGACGGATGTCACCTCCGCATTGATAAACGATCCGCAGGCCAGTCTGGAGGTAGGCAAAGTTGCGGCCGGCCTTGGCCCTAATATTCATATCGTGACAGATCGGCCCCTTTCGTTGGGAGGCGATAACTTTGCTGAATTCCTGAGGAAAGTTCCCGGATGCTATGCCTATCTGGGTACCTCTAATCCCTTGCGGCCCGAAACACAGAACAGCCTGCACAACGGCAGTTTCGATTTGGATGAGGATGCGCTGGTTCTTGGGGCGCGTTTGTATGCTGCCTATGCGAAGTGGTGGCTGACAGGAGGTAAACAGCAGTGATTCGACTAGAACATATCAGCAAACGATTTTCTGGGCGCAGTGGAATTGTCGATGCGTTGCAGAATGTGTCTGTTCATGTGGAAAAGGGCGATATCTATGGGATTATCGGCTTTTCCGGAGCAGGGAAATCCACCCTAATCCGCATGGTTAATAGACTGGAGACGCCGGACAGCGGAACTGTTACAGTAGACGGCCAAAGCCTTGACGGACGCTCAAAGGCGGAACTACGGCAGATACGGCGCAAAATCGGAATGGTGTTTCAGCAATTCAATCTGCTGGAGTCCAAAACCGTCTTTCAGAATGTGGCCATCCCATTAATATTGGAAGGACTCGATCAGAGGGCGATCGCCAGTCGTGTGGAAGAAGTCCTTCGATTTGTGGACCTGGATGAGAAACGGGACACTTATGTGAGTCATCTCTCCGGGGGGCAAAAGCAGCGGGTGGGTATTGCCCGTGCGCTGGCCACAAAGCCCTCTATCCTATTATGCGATGAGGCCACAAGCGCTCTGGACCCCAAGACGACAGAATCCATCCTCCATTTGCTCAAGCGAATCAATCAGGAGATGGGCGTTACCATTCTGCTCATCACCCACCAGATGCAGGTGATCCAGATGATCTGCAATATCAGGGGGGAGCGTATGCAATGGAAAAGCGCATCGTTGAGCGAGAATAGGAAGTGCTGCCAGAGCTACAAATACGGGCAATGACATTGATTAGGACAGCCAGGACACCAAGCGGCCTATTATTTAAGAAATAGCAAGGTGAGATTATGTCAAAAACAAATGATAAAAGCGCACTGATCGCCATGAGCGGTGGCGTGGACAGCTCGGTGGCAGCCTACCTGATGCTGGAACAGCAGTACCGCTGCGAGGGGGTTACCATGCGGCTGTACCGCAATGAAGATCTGGGGCGGAGCCAGTTCCACACCTGCTGTTCCCAGCGGGATATCGATGATGCCAGTGAGATAGCTTTTCAGCTGGACATGCCATTTGAAGTGTTGGATTTCACACTAGACTTCAAGAAGCAGATTATTGATAAATTTATTCGGGTTTACGAGGCAGGTGGCACTCCAAATCCATGTATCGATTGCAACCGATATATGAAGTTCACCAAGCTCTTGCAATTTGCCCGGCAAAAGGGCTTGAGTTTCCTTGTGACAGGCCACTACGCTCGCATTGAATATGACGCATCGAACCGCAGGTATCTGCTGAAGAAGGCTCTGGATGACAGCAAGGACCAAAGCTATGCGTTATATATGCTCACACAGGAGCAGTTGGCCCATACTAAGTTTCCCCTCGGTGAAAAGAGTAAGAGTGAGGTGCGCCAGCTGGCGGAACAGCTGCACTTCACCAACGCCCGCAAACATGACAGTCAGGATATTTGCTTTGTGCCGGATGGCGACTACGCAGATTTCATGGAGCAGTACACCGGCAAGAACTATCCAGAAGGGGATTTTGTCAACGAACATGGCGCGGTGGTGGGCAAGCACCGGGGGACGGTGCGGTATACCATGGGTCAGCGCAAAGGACTAGGACTTGCTATGGGCGCGCCGGTCTATGTCTGCGGGAAAGACGTGGCTGCCAATACGGTATACGTGGGTCCGGAATCCTCCCTGTATGTGGATTCCCTACTGGCAGAGGATATGAACTGGATATCCATCTCCAAACTGGAGGGACCGATGCGCGTCAAGGCCAAGACACGCTACCGCCAAACCGAGCAGTGGGCCACCGCTTACCCGGAGGGGGAGTGCGGACTCCGGTTGGAGTTCGATGTTCTCCAGCGGGCGGTGACTGTTGGTCAGGCGGTGGTCTTATACGACGGTGACATCGTAGTGGGGGGCGGGACCATCTCTCAGGTACCGGCTCCAAAGGATGAACCAAAGGCGGAGGTAGCCTTATGAACCAATATCAAAGCGACGGTAGACATGACCACTGTGGTGCCTGCTGCGGCGGTGGGTGTGCTGGCTGTGGCAGCGCATTGCAACTGACGCAGGGAGAGCTTGACCTTCTCCTGCACTTTGCGGAGCTCCCATTTCTCCCCGTGGCACGGCGGTGGGACTCGGAAGTTCCTATCTATCTGGAGGATGGGACGAAGTCGGAGAAAGAGATGTCCCTTATCATCATCGCACTGCAGCAAAAAAGGCTGATTCGGCTGGACTATGGCTTGCCGTTGTCAGGCTTTGACTACGAAGCCTATCAGGACTATCCCGTGCGGGGGAGCATGGCCCTGACCGCCAGAGGCCAGCAGGTACTCGAATATCTGGAAATTTACGGAATTGGGGAATCGTAAACAATGCTCAATCATTTTTCAAAAACGCAGCTTCCCTTTGGCAAAGACGGAATGGACAAACCCCATGAGGTTAGGGAAGCGGTATTCGGCATCGGAGGCGTGGGCGAGGTGGTCAAAGACCTGTCAGGGTGGGGAGGTAAGCTATGATTTATTTGGACTATTCCGCCAACACCCCGGTGGACCCTGCCGTGCTGGAAACATTTCTCCGCACAGAGCAGACCTATATTGGTAATCCCAACTCCATCCATCCCGCCGGACAGGCGGCAAGGGCGGAGATGGCCCGCGTGACAGATTCCATCGCCGCGCTGCTGGGTGTCAGTCCAGCTGAGCTTATCTACACCTCCGGAGCCAGTGAGTCCAACAACCTGGCCCTTAAGGGGATTGCCAAGGCCAGTTGTCATGTGGGAAAGCACATGATTTCCACCGCGCTGGAGCACTCCTCTGTGAGAGGGACGCTGTCAGTCCTCCAACAGCAGGGCTGGGAAATCGATATGGTGGATATCGAACAGGACGGCACTATCGACTTGAAACATCTTCGGGAATTGCTGCGGAAGGATAGTGTTTTGGTCTCTATCAGTGCGGTTGACAGCGAACTGGGGACAGTCCAGCCCATCCGGCAGATTGCGGAACTCTTGAAGGGCTACCCAAACTGCCGCCTCCATGTGGATGCTACTCAGGCAGTGGGGAAGACGGAACTGGTGCTGGAGGGTGTGGACACCATGAGCATCGCGCCCCATAAGTTCTATGGACTCAATGGCAGCGGCCTTTTGTTCAAGCGAAAGGATCTGGTGATCGAACCGCAGATTCACGGCGGCACCAGCACCACCATCTACCGAAGCGGGACTCCTGCTTTAGCACTGGCGGTGTCGATGGAGAAAGCACTGGAACTGGCACTGGCCAACCAGAACCGGCGGATAGAACATGTCCGCAAGCTGAATCAGCAGCTGAGAGCGGCATTGACAAAATACCCTCAGGTGAAAATCAACAGTCCGGAAAACGCCGTCCCCCACATTCTGAATCTCAGTGTCACGGGAGTGAAGGGGACGACGTTTCAGCGGGCACTGGCCCAGCGGGACGTGTGCGTATCTGTCAAATCCGCCTGCTCCACTGAGGGAACACCATCCGAGGCGGTGCTTGCCGTCAGCCGGGACAGAAAGAATGCACTGTCCTCCTGGCGCATCAGCCTGAGCCATCTGACCACCCAAGAAGAGCTGCTGACATTTTTGAAGGCGTTTGATGCCAGCTGCAAAGAGTTGCTTCCATGAAAAATCCACTGCACTATCTGCGCACCGAATATGATTGTGCCCTGCCGCCTGACGCGGTTGTTAATCTGCGTTCAAACCGGGGTATAGAACTGGCCCCAATATATGTGGATGGGTGACATATAAAAAGAGAATCGCCAGAAACCTGGCGATTCTCTTTTTATGTCAGTAACAGGATATACTGGAGTAGTACCCTGTAAGTGCAGTCGCAAATTCCCCAAAAATCTGTTAAACTGAACGAACAGAGACGGAGGGGATCGCAATGAAACGTTACAGCAAAGAATTTAAGGAA
>NZ_JBQKJR010000076.1:0-11490 GCF_052117165.1 Agathobaculum sp. LCP25S3_E8 | reverse complement strand
TTTCCAGCGTCTACATGGGCAAGAATTCCAATATTGATTATTTTCATGTGATTGTCCTCCCTTTACAGCCCCAAAGGGCATAAAAATCCCCAGCAGTAAAATACTTTTACCGCTGGGGATCATGACTTCGGATACATAGAAACGCATTCAGCTAACATGAGCCGTTATCCGTCACGATATTTGATAAAAAGGCAAAAGCATTCTTAAATTGGGTACAAAAACCAAGCCCCTGCAAGGGGCAATTATTTTTGTGCCCATTATCAAATTTTATTTAAGAATACCTTGCCGCATGTTGAATAGACTCCTCAAATCAGGATGACAGCAGTATAGCATAGCACACTCTAAAATGCAAGAAGTTTTTACCCGCTGTCCCAAATAAATCAGGAGGGCATTCACCGGGACACCCTCCGATTTGGGGCCTCATGCGCAAATAATTTCTGTGTCCACGATTTCCGCCGCACACGCCCGAATATTGTTAGTCCCTCTGCAACTCATACCACAGACCGTTGCCCTCGTCAAAGATGTACTTTTCCATGAAATTACCTCCATTTTTTGTGATTATCGTGCGCCTACCCTTATTTTTGACCTTGCACCCCATTTCTGCTCCTTTTCGACCTGTTCCTGCTGGTAAGCTGCCTCCAGTATCCTGTCCGCCTGTTCCGGGCCAATGGCCCGTCTGACCCGCTCATAGTCCCTGACTTGCCCTTTCAAGCCGTCCCTCTCGGCACAAACCTCATAAATCCTGGCTGACAGGGAGCCGTTCTTACTGACCTCACGATCATAGGCGCTCTGCAACCGCTCAAACTTGCTCTTGAGGTCGAAGTAGGCCCGGTAGACGGAGCGCAGCACCTTGACGATCTTCTCCCAAAGGGGCTTGGCCTTTTTCTCCCGGTAGGACTTGGCCGATTCCAGCGGCCCCGCCTCCGGCAGCGTCCGCTCCGGGTCGTCGGAGAAGTCCGCCGCCAGTTTCTCCATGCCCTTGAGCAAGGGCGCTACATCGTCCAGCTTAGCCCTGGCCTGGGCCGCTTTCTTCTCAGCTGATGCTGCCTCCTTATTCTTTTTGTCGGCCTCAACCTGGGCCAGCGCCGACACCTCTTGAAGCTGTGCAAGCCGTTCCTGCTCACGCTCCGTCTTGAACTGCGTAACAGTCAAATGTTCTTCGGAACTACCACGTTCCCCACGCTCTACATCGTCATAGCCAGCGGAGCGCATATGCTCAAAGAAATCATCTTGCAGGACACTGTACGACTTTCGTAGAACGGGTTTGCCCTTAGCTGTGCGTAACGGCTCCCCGGTAGTTTCGTCCAGAATGGGCTTGGACGCCCACTTCTTGCTCATGCTCACCTGCATGATCGTTTCCTTGACCTTGCCCACCAGGGACTTGTCCTTGCACCGCTTTGTCCAGCGTATCTCCTTCTCCACTACCGGGATATAAACCACATGGAGGTGGTAGTGGTACACGTCCTCCCCCAGCGCCTCGGACATGGCCCGGTTGCGCTCGTCAGCGTGCATGACCGCCGACAAAATATACTGCTCTCCGCCCACGATTTTGATTGCGGCTTTATAGGCTTCGGTGTAAAATTGTTTTGCGAAGTCATACCCGCCGTGATTGTAGAAGTAAGCGGAGTTTACATCAAAGACCAACTCACCGTATCGAAAGGCATCCTCCTTGATGCCACGGGTGGAGATCACGCCGTCGGCCTCCATTTGAGCAAACATCTCCCGATACCCGGCAGACGGGGTTTTGAAATGGACATTGAGCGGCGTCCGCTCCAGTACAATGTCCTGATTGACATAGGAATCCTTCTCACGCTCGTTGTGCTGCTGGGTGTTACCGATCTTGGTTTCGGTCAGCCTCATATTTCTTGCGTTGGTACGGTCAATACCGTCGCCTCTCGCCATAGGCAAAAATCCTCCTGTTTCAGATGTTGGGTTGTTGAAAGAGGACGGGGGTTCGGGGGAGGCACTTCCTGCAGGAAGTGTAATAACCCACTATGACACTTTCATCCCTTCGGTCTGCAAAGTGTCGTGGGCTCTCCGAGGGGGTGTGGGGGCTTTGCCCCCGGCAACTGCGGTTGCCTCCCCCAGCAGGGCCGCCCTTTGAAAAGGGCACCCTGCACCCCGCCTAAACTTTGCTGCTCCCCGTGACAGCCGTGACGACCGTGACGATGTTTCAGACACCGCCGCCACTCTCAAAAAAGCCGTCACAGCCGTCACGGTCGTCACGCCTGGGACGGTTCCAGCGTCAGGCTGATACTTCTCCCGGCGTGGCTCCTGCTGTTCTCATAGCGGATGTGGTAGTCTATCAGCAGCTTCCCGGCCCGGACGTTTAGCCGCATCGCCAGGGCGTTGGGCTTCATGTCGGTCTGGAGCGCCGCTACCAGCTCGGTGGCCGTACCACCCCAGGTCGGCTTCTCCGCCGTCACAAGGGCGGCTATGGCCTCCAGCACCGGGTCGGGCGGCTCTGTCCATGCCTCCGTTTCCGTACGCTCCAGCGTCCATATCAGCCGTTCCTTGTCCCTGGTAAGATAGAATCGCTGGTCTTGCTGGTCACGCCCGGCCACGTCCAGAACGGCGCTGCCGTCTGTCCGCTTCTCCTTTTGAAGAAGAAAGGCCCCGTCCGCCGCTCCCAGCAGACCGTTGGTGCCGGAGATCATATCGAATTTGTCATCTGCCTGTTGCTTTCGAGTGTGGTGTACCAGCAGGAGGCAGACGCCGCAATCATCGGCAAGGCGTTTCAGCTTACCCACCACCTCGTAATCGTTGGCGTAGCTGTACTTATCCCCACCAGCCTCCCGGATTTTCTGGAGGGTGTCAATGATAATCAGCTTGGTGTTCGGGTGTTCCCGGACGAACTTCTTTAGCTGTTCCTCCAGGCCAACGCCAAGCTGTTTGGCGTAGACCGCAAAGAGCAGATTGTCGGTGCCCTCTGTGCCGAACATTCGGTATAGCCGCCCCTGCAAGCGGCGGTGGTCGTCCTCCAACGCCAGATAGAGGACAGTCCCCTTGTGGACAGGGTAGCCCCACAGGGGGAGGCCCATGCTGACATGGTAGGCAAGCTGGGCCATCAGGAACGACTTGCCCACCTTGGGCGCTCCCGCAAAGAGGTACGTCCCAGGGTAGAGCAGACCGTCTATTACGGGCGGTCTGCTCTGGTAGATGTTCTGGTAAAGGTCGTTCATGGAAACTGTGTGGAGGTAGGCTGGGTCGTTCATGCGCCGCATATCCCGGAGCATTTCCTCTAAATCTTTCTCTTGGGGGTTGTTTTCAGCCGTTTCCTCTGCTATACTTTGGGTAGTTGTTTGAGAATTGGGCTGTTCCCCGTCTGCGCCAACAGACGGAACCGGGACAGTCCTTTTCGTTTCTCTGGAATCCATCAATCTATCAATCCTCCTTCATGCCGCCCAGCGTCACTGAGATAAGGTCAATGGTGGCGAGAAGTTCATCCCCCACGTCGCCCCCGGCCTCAATGCGCCGCAGTTCCCCCAGGACGGCGGCGAGTTGGTCACGCAGGGCCTTGTAGACCCTGGGATTGCCCTGCACCACCACGGCCCGGTCTAAGAGCCGCCGGGTGATGTAGTCCTGCTTCGTCAGGCCAGAGAGCCGCACAGCGGCGTCAATCTGCTTGTTTTCCTCCGGGGATACCCGGAAGGCCACGGTCTTGTTCCTCCAGCGGTTGTGAGTGTCCAAATTCTTAGCTGACATTACGCTCCCATCCTTTCAAAGTCCAATTTGTCTGCCATTTCCGTCTGCTTGGACGGAAACAGGTGGGCATAGCGATAGGTGATCTCGATACTCTCATGCCCCACACGGTCAGCAATCGCCACAGCGGAGAAGCCCATGTCAATCAGAAGTGAGATGTGCGAATGCCGGAGGTCGTGGATTCTGATACGCTTGACCCCTGCCGACTTCGCCCCTCTGTCCATCTCATGGTGGAGATAGCTTTTCGTGATGGTGAAAATGCGCTCCTTCTTCTTGATACCGTAGAGCATCCCCAGGTAATCCTTCATCTCGTCACAGAGGAAGTTGGGCATTTTAATGGTGCGGTTGCTTTTCTTCGTCTTTGGCGTGGTAATGACGTCCTTGCCGTGGAGCCGCTGATAGGACTTGCTGATTTTCACCGTCCCGGCCTCAAAGTCAAAGTCTGCCGGGGTCAGGGCCAGCAGTTCCCCCTCCCGAATACCACACCAGTAGAGCATTTCAAAGGCGTAGTAGGAAACGGGCTTGTCCATCATGGCATCTGCAAACTTCTGGTACTCCGCTTTCGTCCAGAACAGCATTTCCTTCCGTTCCTCTGACCCCATGTTCCCAGCCTTGGCGGCGGGATTGGAGCGCAGCTCATAGAAGCGGACAGCGTGATTGAAGATGGCGCTAAGCTGGTTGTGCAGGGTTTTGAGGTAGGTAGCCGAGTAGGGCTTGCGCTTCTCGTCCCGGTAGGCCAGCAACTCGTTCTGCCATGCGATCACGTCCTTGGTGGTGATCTCGCTAATCTTCCGCTTGCCAAAGTAGGGCAGAATTTTCTTCTGGATGATGTTCTCCTTGGTCAGCCAGGTGTTCTCCTTGAGCCGGGGTTTCATATCCTTGGTGTAAAGCTCGGTAAAGGCTTCAAAGGTCATATCCAGGTCGCCGGAGGTCTGCATCTGGAAACTGCGCTCCCACTCCTGGGCCTCCCGTTTGGTGGCAAAGCCACGCTTGCACTTCTGTTTGCGCTCCCCCGTCCAGTCCTGATACCGCACCATGACGTACCATGTTCCTCTTGCTTCGTCCTTAAAGACTGGCATTTAGTTCCCTTCCTTTCTGGCCCCGTAGAGCCGTTCGTTGAAATACTGGCGGTTGACCCGCCCTGCGATGGTGATGAAGCCCTTGTCCTTCAATTCTTCGTTGAGCTGCCGGATGAGTTTATAGGCGTAGGGCTTCGATACACCCAGCTCGTCCGCAACTTCTTCCGCCCGGATGAATCTGTTCTCCATATGGATTCCTCCTTTCTTTTGATTTAACGCTATTTGCTTAACGTAGTCCTATTATACTAACTCTATTCCGTTATGTCAAGACCTTCCAACGAGAAAATATAAACAAATTTATTTATTTTTCTCTTGACTGGTCTAAACATATCTGTTATACTTCAAGTGTCCCCATTACATAGATTGGAGTTGGCAGTTATGGCGATTGGTGAACGTATTCGTTTCTTCCGCAACATGAAGGGCATCACACAGAAGTATCTTGGCATGGTGGTGGGTTTCCCGGAACGCTCCGCCGATGTGCGTATGGCACAGTATGAAACCGGGAGCCGCACCCCCAAGGCCGACCTGACAAAGACCCTGGCTGACTTCTTTGATATTTCCCCTGATGCCCTGACCGTCCCTGACATAGATACCGACATCGGCCTGATGCACACCCTCTTTGCTTTGGAGGATATTCGGGGGCTGACTATTGGGGAGATTGACGGCGAGGTTTGTCTGCGTCTGGACAAATCCAAAGGCAAGACCTATGCCAATATGCTTGATATGCTGTCCGCCTGGGCGGAGCAGGCCAAGAAGCTGGAGGCCGGGGAGATCACCAGGGAGGACTATGACCGCTGGCGGTACAACTACCCCAAGTACGACACCACCCTGCGGTGGGCAAAAGTTCCCTCACAGGAATTGAGTGATTTCCTGGTGGATGCACTCAAAGATAGCCCCGATACTGATGAATAGACAGCAAAAGCCCTTACCGACGTTGCCATCGGTAAGGGCTTTCTAATATGGTTGTCCTCACTTATAAGCCGCAAAAGAACATTCTTTACCCGCAATCCACTGGGGATACAGAATGATACGGCCTATGGGGAGCGTTATCAAATCGTTATCAAAAGAGAGATATAAAACCGCAAAATCGTTGTGCCGCAACGGGTTCGGAGTTTCAAAAACTCACTCCCACTCGATAGTTGCCGGGGGCTTAGATGTGATGTCGTAAACAATACGGTTTATATGCGCGACTTCATTTACAATACGGACCGAAATTCGATCCAGAACCTCATACGGAATACGTGCCCAATCCGCCGTCATGAAGTCTGTTGTTGTAACAGAACGTAATGCCAGTGTGTAGTCATAGGTGCGTCCATCCCCCATGACACCAACCGAACGCATATTGGTCAATACCGCAAAATACTGGTTCATCGTGTGTTCCAAACCAGCCTTCGAGATCTCGTCGCGGAAAATAAAATCTGCTTCGCGCAGAATATCCAGTTTCTCTTTTGTGATATCACCGATTACACGAATCGCCAGGCCCGGCCCCGGGAACGGCTGACGCATCACAAGATACTCCGGCAGGTCAAGTTCGCGACCGAGTTGACGTACCTCATCCTTGAACAGCAATCGCAGTGGCTCAATGATTTCCTTGAAATCCACAAAATCCGGAAGACCACCTACATTATGATGACTCTTGATGACCGCGGCATCGCCTGCTCCGGACTCAATGACATCCGGGTAGATTGTTCCCTGCACCAGATAGTCGACTTTGCCGATCTTTTTACCTTCTTCTTCAAAGACACGGATGAATTCTTCACCGATAATCTTGCGCTTGGTTTCCGGATCGGATACACCTGCCAGTTTACCAAGGAAACGCGCCTCTGCATCAACGCGAATGAAATTAATATCCCACTTTGCAAATGCAGCCTCAACCTCATCGCCTTCGTCCTTGCGCATCAGGCCATGATCGACAAAAACACAAGTCAGCTGGTTGCCGACAGCTTCGGCCAGAAGCGCCGCAGCAACAGAAGAGTCCACACCGCCGGACAGCGCAAGCAGAACCTTACCGGTTCCAACCTTTTCGCGAATGGTGCGAATCGAGTTGTTCTTGTAGTCCTCCATGGTCCAGTCGCCCTTAGCGCCGCAAACCTCATAGAGGAAATTCTTCAGCATCAGCGAACCATTTTCGGTATGGTTCACTTCCGGATGATACTGTACACCATAAAAACCGCGCGCCTCATCTGCAATTGCCGCGGTCGGGCACATTTCCGTATGGGCTACCAAGGAGAAGCCTTCCGGCACCTTTGCCATATAGTCGCCATGGCTCATCCAAGAAATTCCCTGCTCCGGCAACCTTTTAAACAGCTTACAGGAAGTGTTATAAAACGTTTCCGTTTTTCCGTACTCACGCGCAGTGTCCTCCTGCGCCGCAGTCACTTCGCCGCCGAGCGTATGCGCCATCAACTGACAGCCATAGCAGATGCCCAGCACAGGGATACCCAATTCAAACAACGCTGGGTCACATTTTGGGGACTTTTCATCATACACGCTGTTGGGGCCGCCGGTAAAAATAATGCCGATTGGATTCATTGCACGAATTTCATCAATCGAGGTTTTATACGGCTTCACCTCGCAATACACATGATGCTCACGCACACGGCGTGCAATCAGCTGATTGTACTGACCGCCAAAATCCAGCACAAGAACAAACTGATGATTCTCCATCGTCGAACTCCTTTCTATTCCTTGCTTTCCTGCTTAAAATTATGCCACATTCCTGCAATTTCGGCAAGTATTTTCGTATGATTTTCCTTCATTCAGCAAGCCTTCCGAAACTTCGCCGAAAGTTCTGGCAATTTTATGCATAAAGCCCTTCAATTTGGTGCATACTGCCCATCAGAAACACCGTTTGGAAAGGGTGAACAAACTTGAAAGCAGATAAAAAACTGTGGACTGCTGTGATACTGCTTCCTGTCACCATTTTAATTATGGCGGCAGCCATTGCCTCCAGCCTGTCAACCGCATCGGCTGCAGGAAATGTTCCCGTAGCGCAGGTGGTCGAAGCGGAAACATATGTTGAAATTCCTATCGAAGTAGAATTGCAAGCCATGGATACGGACAATGATATTGTGTTATATCAGCTCACCGAAGAACCTCGTCTCGGAACGGCCAATATACAGGGTAATATATTATCCTACTCTCCGGGTGCTAAAGCAGGAAAGGACAAGTTTTCCTATACTGCAGTCGACGCGGAAGGCAACACCGCGCAGGCAGCAAGCATCACCATCAATGTACAGAAGAATCGTGCGGGCCTCACTTATTCGGATATGGTCGGTAATCCTGCCCATTATGCCGCCATCTATCTTGCGGAAAACGGCGTCATGACCGGCGAAAGCATTGGCGGATGCTCCTTTTTCCGCCCTACTCAAACCGTAACACGCAGTGAATTTATTGCGATGGCAACATCCATCGCGGAACTTCCTGTCGAGCCTACCGAACAAACTGATTTCGCAGATGACGGAGGACTGTCTGCGTGGGCAAAGCCCTTTGTAAGCACGGCTGCTGCCAACGGACTGGTTAACGGCTACCAAACCTCCGGTGGACTGAACGAAATTCGAGGTCAAAACCCGATTACACTGGCCGAAGCAAGCGTGATTATCAACAATCTTCTGTCCGAATCCATGGACGGACTGCAATATACGCTGGCGGACACACACAGCGATATGGATTGGGCGCGCAGTGCCATCAGCAGTCTGGACCGTTTGGATATTCTGTCCCCTCTTGCAGCTATGCAGAGTGATGACAGCCCTATCACGCGGCAGGACGCCTGTGAAATGCTGTATCGAGCCATGTGTTTGATGCGAAAATAAACGTCCTTGCGCGTTAAAAGCCCGGTTTAGGAGAATTCTAAACCGGGCTTTATGCTGTTTACTCCTCCCTACCCTCTGAATGCAGTAGCAAGTCTGCCATCTCCTGTAAACTTGTGGCATGCCAGAAAGTGTGATAAAATATAAGCGGTTCTTTTCCTATTGTACTGTCACAAAAAAGGGAGGATATTTATGAAAAAGCTGTTTGCCATGCTATTGACGGTCAGTCTGCTGATGGTGTCTGTCGGCGCTGCATCCACACAGCCCAGCAATTGGGCGCAAGAAGCCGTGCAGACCGCACAAGAAGCCGGGCTGGTGCCGGAAACGCTGAACACGTCCTATGATACTGTCATCACACGAGCAGAATTCTGTTCACTTGCCGCTTCCCTGTATCGCATTTGGGAAGCAAACGGGCAACTCAAGGACATTACACTTAGTTCGGTTTCCTTCACCGACTGTACGGACGAGGATGTTCTGCTGTGCGCATCCATCGGTGTGGTAAACGGTGTTGGCGATGGACGTTTTTCCCCCGACTCCCCGATTCAGCGGCAGGAAGCAGCATCCATGCTGCATCGTTTGGCCGTACTGCGCACCGACTATGCTGACAGCACGAAAAATAAGATGCCGCACGTTTTTCTCGACGGTGAAAATATCCGCTCATGGGCGCGCAGCGACGTGTATTGGGCATATAATAGCGGGGTCATGACCGGTACGGGAGATAATGCATTTGACCCAACCGGACAGTACACGCGCGAACAATCCATCGTCACTATGCTGCGGCTTTACGATGCATCGTATGCTGCTTTGCCTGTGCCAAACGCAGAAGCACCTTATCATACCGTTCTGGATTACTCTGGTGCAGGAGTATCCCGTATGCATCTGGAGGATAAGGACGGCAATCACCTGCTGACCGATTTTGAAGATACCGACGGTTATTTCTATGACATCACCGTATTCGGCGACTGGGTTGGTCTGATGTGGAACGAGCACACCAATGTTGCGCTCTACCAACCCGCAACCGGCAAACGCATAGATGGTTATTATTTTGATGGCATTGATGAGAAAAATGGCGTAGCATGGGCAATGTCCGTTGATGGTGACGATGCTTTGATCGTCTATGCCGACGGAACAACGGGAAAAATATTTATCCCTGAAACTATGTGGAGTGAGGGACGCGCCATTGTATGGGCGGATGCCAATACGTTGGCCGCCATTGATAAAAACGGCAACACACTTTGGCAGTATAAGACTTCTGTCGATCAAGATACTCTTTTCTACGGCTTAGGAGATCGGTTGGTGATTGAGAAAGGCAATACCAATGCGCTGCTTGCAAACGGCAAATTAGGCGCTGCTCAAGCCTATTCCATTACACCGAGTAAATGGAGCACTAATTACATTGGTGGCAATAACGGATACTACACGCTTTACGACCAGAATGGTAAAGCACTGACCAGCAGCTATGCCAATGCACTTGATGAGGTTGGACAGGATATTTATTGCTGCTGGGTGAGTGATACCCAGTACGAGTACTTTCATTGTGCGGCAGGCGGCAGTCCGACCACATTGTTTACAGTCACGGTAACGAATGGTCATCCGGGCGTGTTGCCGACCGATGGAGCGGGCGTATATGCGCTGCAAACCAGTCAAAATACGATTGCTTGCTTTGACCGGTTCGGCAGTGTACTCGGCACAATAGAAACGCCCTTCATGTTGGATAACCAGATTAATATTACGTTTGAAAAAGGCTGCGTTCGTGTTACACGCATTGACATAGGCGTAGACGCCACCGTACAGACGGTGCTGTATTTGCCTACCGGTGAAGCCATCGCATAAAGACGTCAACAAGATCGTGCTTGCAAACACAATGATGTCCCGCTCCTCCGCGGACCAAGAACACTTAACCTCGCGATCTCACGCAACGCATTTAATTATGCTGCCGATTCCCGCTTTTACGACTAGTTTTTCTGATGTGCCGCAGAATGCCTACTATAATGATGCGGTCGATTGGGCAGTGCAAAATGGTACTGAGCTAGCATTTGTATGGTTTGCCGTCTCTTCGGCGGACAGCAGAAGAAGTAAGATTAATTGTAGCCTATCGCTGGTTTGTGGGGGACAGCTTGCAGGAGGAAACACCCCACTTTTCCACGGTGAGCTATAATTTTGGGCACCGCTTTACAGAAGAGACGATAAATCAGAGCTTTGCGTGGATCTGGAGGAAGTAGCGCAGGCAGGATACCTTTCCCCCAAGGCGGTATTTGTGGACGGCACGCATATCAAAGCGAACGCCAATACCAAAAAGCAGGTGAAGGTGCAGATTCCCGCAGCATCCAAACACCAGGCTAAGGAACTGGTGGAAGAAGTAAACGCAGACCGGGAGGCCCATGGGAAAAAGCCCTTTGATGATGATGATGAACTGCCAGCGCCTACCAAAAAGCGCAGAGACAATACCTCTAAGAAAAAATTGGCCAATTGGTTGGGAAGGAGAATCTTTCCCCTTTCACTTTTATCCTCTTCTGGCCTCTATACGCCAGAAACCCGGCTTATTCTTGACGCATAAGCCGGGTTTCTCGACAGACTGGGCTTTCTGTTGTAACTATTGATTGGTATCAGATAAATTGCGCTATAAAACTGATAGATGTAATTTTACCATCTTTTACTTCGATGGGCATTTTGTCTTTTGACACCGTCAAGGTGGTTCCATACAGATCTTCATACCGCTCTATGCTGTCGCCGACCCGCAATCCCCGGATCGAGGAATAACGATCTGTAACCAGCTTTACGCTCCGTATCTCCTTGTATTATAGAGTAGTAGTTTTTAGGGACCCTCTCCAAGGTCTGTGCTACACTGTAAGGGATGCTGTGGATTGGTTCGCACCTCCTACCGCAAGACGGTTCACGAA
>NZ_JBQKJR010000075.1:0-11671 GCF_052117165.1 Agathobaculum sp. LCP25S3_E8 | reverse complement strand
ATAACCATAACCGAATCAAAGAAAAATTGAATGGGTTAAGTCCTGTCCAATACAGAATTCAAAATGGCTTTGCCGCATAACTTTTGTCCAACTTTTGGGGAGCACTTCAATGCGCCGTTCATCTTGACCGTTGACTGGCTCGGCTGGCTTTGCTATTTTTATCGAATTGCATATTGGTAAATTGCATTGATATGTACTTGGGTTGTATTCACGATTGGCACATTAACATCTTCGGGCTTTATGGCAAGTGGCAGCTCCGTACAGGCGAGAATGAGTGCATCTACATTTTCTTTTTCAATGTATTTATTTGCCAGTGCAATCATTTTCTCTTTATCACTAGGAATTACTATGCCATTCTCTAAATTGGGGTATATCAGTTTTCCTAATAGAGATATTATTTTTTCGCTATCGCCTTTACAAGTAACATCATCGGGCGGCGAAGTTCATCTTCCATACCCGGAATATCCATCATCTCTTTAGGCGGTTCTGCTTCCTCTACAACTTTAAGCTCAAACCCATTGTTCAGCAATCCCATTATAATCTGTGTAAGTGTGTGATGTTGTTTTACTACATCACATCCTAAAAAATGTGTATTTCGTTCTCCTGTTATAAAGTAATTATCAATCGCCCAATATTGCGGTTTCCCATCATCTGTATAAATCCAATCCTGCCCAACTCCTGCGGTAAAAACAGGGTGTTCGATATTAAAAAGAAAAATTCCACCTGGTTTTAATGTCCTATACACTTTTTGAAATATTTCCACTATGTCCTCTATATAGTGCAGAGCTAAATTAGATATAACACAATCCCATTCATTTTCTGGATAGTCATATTCCTCTAATCCGCTAATACGATATTCAATTTGATTTCCTGAATTGCGCTTTTGGGCTTCCTCAATCATTTTCTTACTTAAATCGATCCCTAATATTTTTGTAGCTCCTTGTTCTTCTGCGAACTTGCAGTGCCAGCCATATCCGCACCCCAAGTCAAGAACAGATTTTCCTTCTAACGAAGGAAACAAAGGTTTTAATTGATGCCATTCACCAGCAGCTTTTAACCCCTCTTTATCAATGACAATAACATTCCCTTGTGTTTCTTCAAGAATTGCTGATCGCAAACTCGTTTTCCCTGACCCTGGTTGCCCACCAAGTAAAAAAGCGGTTGGCGATTCAACCGCTTTTTTTCCTTGAACCAATTCTTCTAAATTATCATTTAAGCGATTTTCAAATTGTTTGTCAGTAAAATTGACTATATTTGCCATATTAAGCCACTTTCTCTTTATTCAAAACTTGTTTTGAATAGCGATTCATTGACCGCCAATACTCATGAACGGCTTGTAATTCTTCTAAAGAATAATCAAAAAGATTTACACGTTTTGCAAGCTTTAATTGGTTTAATAAATTGACTTCCAATAATTGAGAGTCATTTTTATTTAATTCATGATTCAAAACATAGTTTAATACTCGATTATAAACGCTTGCCGATAATTCGTTAATGATCTCTATTTCAAATGTTTTTTCATAAGTAACTGCCATTTCATTTTCACTCCTTTTAAAGTTTGTCAGGTAAATATTTCCGAATATATTCTTCTAAGGCTTTATCCATAACTTCTTTTACGTTTCCGCCATTCTTTGCTGTTTCGATTTTTATAATATGGTGCAAGTCAGCACGAACACGAACCGTCTTATCCCCCATAATATCTTTTTTTGCACTGATTGGTGTATCATTTCGTTTTGCTTTTTGTGCGCCTAAATTTCCCACAACCACTCACTTCTTTCTATTTCTTCTTACTCTTATTTTATCATCAACAATCACAAATCACAAGTGATTTGTGATTAATCACTTGTGATTTGTGATTCTATTCTTTTTCGTTTTCTAATTGAATGATTCGCTCAAGCATTTCAAAAAATACGTTCTCATACATAGATAAAATCAATATATCCCTTTTCTCCGATTTTTACAACGGCATTGTAGGACTTTCTATCTTTCGTTTTGATTCCTTTTACCAGGGTTTCTTTTCCCTCTAGTAATTCTTTTACATTTGTTTTGGTGAGTTTTTTCTTTCTAAAATGTTCAGCTAAAGTGAAGGTACATTCAGGATAATTTGAACAACCATAAAACGATTTTTTTAATACAATATTGTTGCCACACTTAGGACATTTTCCTACAAGGGGTCCCGAGCGCTTAGTGGGAATTTGTACCCCTTATCGATACAAATTCCCCGTAGGCGCTAGGGACCTCTTTAGCTCCTTGGAAGCTGTCAGTAGTATACCTAATAATTTATCTACATTCCCTTTAGTAACGTGTAACTTTCCAAATTTACAAAAGCGACTCATAGAATTATTTCCTCCCGTTAAATAATAGATAACTATTAAAAATAGACAATACTTGCTCATAAGTAACGGTACTTAAATTGTTTACTTTGGCGTGTTTCATTGCTTGATGAAACTGATTTTTAGTAAACAGTTGACGATATTCTCGATTGACCCATTTTGAAACAAAGTACGTATATAGCTTCCAATATTTATCTGGAACATCTGTGGTATGGCGGGTAAGTTTTATTAAGACACTGTTTACTTTTGGTTTAGGATGAAAGCATTCCGCTGGCAGCTTAAGCAATTGCTGAATCGAGACTTGAGTGTGCAAGAGCAACCCTAGTGTTCGGTGAATATCCAAGGTACGCTTGTAGAATCCTTCTTCAACAATCAGATAGATGTCAGACGCATGGCTTTCAAAAACCACTTTTTTAATAATTTGTGTGCTTAAATGGTAAGGAATACTCCCAACAATTTTATACCTCTGTTTGTTAGGGAATTGAAACTGTAGAATATCTTGGTGAATTAAAGTGACACGAGTATTCAGTTTTAATTTTTCTGACGATAAGTTGAATAGATGACTGTCTAATTCAATAGACGTTACCTGTTTACTTATTTTAGCCAGTTTCGTCGTTAAATGCCCTTTACCTGTTCCAATTTCGTAAACGGTATCGGTTTCTTTTAAATTCAATTGTTTTATTATTTGGTTGAGTACTTTTTCACTCGTTAAAAAGTTTTGAGAATATTTTATATTTTTGTTCATGTAATCACTCCTTCTTAATTACAAATTTTTAGCATCTAATTTAACTTCAATAGACTAATAACAATGTTTGGTCTTGCTTCACTTTGTGCTTGTCGGAAGCCTAAATAGTAACTGCGTTTTGCTTCGTGTCCGTCTGGCAACCGCTCAAATTGTTCATCAAGTTCTGATACACCTTCTTCGTTATAGCGTGGATCAAATTCTTCTAAAAAGTCTGCTTCCTCTACAACTTTAAGCTCAAACCCATTGTTCAGCAATCCCATTATAATCTGTGTAAGTGTGTGATGTTGTTTTACTACATCACATCCTAAAAAATGTGTATTTCGTTCTCCTGTTATAAAGTAATTATCAATCGCCCAATATTGCGGTTTCCCATCATCTGTATAAATCCAATCCTGCCCAACTCCTGCGGTAAAAACAGGGTGTTCGATATTAAAAAGAAAAATTCCACCTGGTTTTAATGTCCTATACACTTTTTGAAATATTTCCACTATGTCCTCTATATAGTGCAGAGCTAAATTAGATATAACACAATCCCATTCATTTTCTGGATAGTCATATTCCTCTAATCCGCTAATACGATATTCAATTTGATTTCCTGAATTGCGCTTTTGGGCTTCCTCAATCATTTTCTTACTTAAATCGATCCCTAATATTTTTGTAGCTCCTTGTTCTTCTGCGAACTTGCAGTGCCAGCCATATCCGCACCCCAAGTCAAGAACAGATTTTCCTTCTAACGAAGGAAACAAAGGTTTTAATTGATGCCATTCACCAGCAGCTTTTAACCCCTCTTTACTGCGGGACATCTTTGCATATTCTTCAAAAAACTTCTCATTATCGTATTCATTATTCATAACCTTAACATCTCCTATTTTATCCTTCGGCACCGCCGCCTCCAGGCGGCTCCCCAACTTCATCTGCTCGATAAATGGGAATTGCACCAAAACAATCTAAGACAACAATGCTGCCCTACTTGCGATTTTTTCTTGTACTGCGGAAACAGTTTCTTGAATGGAATAATTGGTCGTATCTACAACATTCGATTCATATATTCCCAGATTGCAAAATTGCTCCCACATTGTTTCTACCAATTCGATATTTGTTTTTCGGTCTAACTTTGAGCGTTCAACAGCCCGCTTTAAGGTTTCTTCCTTACTTGCCCTTAAAATAATATAATGCACCTCATAATGTTCCCGAACAAGAGCTTTCCATGGCTCCAAAAACCATGGCCCGACAATCCCATCTACAATTACATCATATCCGCCACGAGCATATCGCTTTGCAGCTTCTAAAAAGGCTTCAATGACAACCAGATTTTGCTCGTTGGATTCTGGCAAATGTGGTGGTATTGCGCCTTTGCTTAAGTAATGAAAAAAGTCATCGGTGTGCATATGCACTGATTTATCCATATCTGATTCCTTTGCGACAATTGACGCAGTTGTTGTTTTTCCTGTCCCCGGTGAGCCTGTAATCACAATAATTCTTCCTTGATTCATCTATATTTTACCTCCACAAATTTTGATTTGTTGATAACTCATTATATCATAATTCTTTCGGTACGTCAGCACGAAAATAAGTATGTGGTTTTTCGTAAAGTGGTCTTGTCAAATAGAAGCGGGGAGCCGGCTGTGAAGTGGAGTCCCATGGTTCCCTTATAGTCATAAGTTCGTTCTTTTCATTCATTGTAAACAGTGCTTCTACATGAAGCTGCATATAGTACGAGTTGCTTTTTCCCATTTTCTAATATTCTCCTACATTTATTTCTCTGCCTGTTCAATCATTTTCTTTACTAACCGCTGAAACAGGTCGGCGGTTTCCTCGTCCATCGGCGCAAGCTGTCCAATCTGTCCGGCTATCATCGCCGTTACATCGTCAATGGAAAGCGGTTTTTGTTTCTGTTCCGCCAGTGCGTCCCGCATGGCTTGGAACATAGCGGCGGTCACAGCTTCTCCCGGCTGTTCCCCGTTGTCTATGTCTTTCTTAATGTCCCGCAGGATAGCCAGGAACACATTTTTGATTTTTTCAATCTCCGCTTCATGTTCCCCCATCTTTTGGGCGTTCAAAAGCTGTAAATCCTGCTTCGCTTCTGCCCGGTGTTCCGGGTGTTCTTTCATCAGGTCGGACAGGGAAGCCGTTGCCATCTCGATAAGCTGGTTTCTTGCTGTTATGCCCTTTGCCGCCGTATCCTGAAAATAAATCCGTATCAAATCTATCAGCTTGGGAAAATTCCTGTGTTCCAACAGACGGTTGAGGATTTGCACATCAACAGCACCCGTCACAAGCCCCCTCACGGCCCCCTCTGACAAGCCTAATTCAGAAATATCGTAACTTTTACGGACGCTCACGGTAGACAAGCCCAGTATGTAGTCTGTCGATACCTTAAATTCCTTTGCCACACCTATGAGAATATCACTGCTTACCGTTCTTGTTTCGCCGCTGACAATGCGGCTCAATTGGGAAGCGGAAACGCCTATCTTCTCCGCAAGTTCCTTTTGTGTGATGTGGTTCCCGTTGCATAAATCGGAAATCCGCTGTCCGGGTGTTCCGGGTAAAGCCATAGACACGCACCTCCTCCGCATACTTCCATTATACAAGATAATTGCAAAAATGCAATTTCCAAAGTGTAAACTTCATCAAAATGCAATTCTCGCAAAAAGCCGGGATTTGCATTTTTTTCGTGTAGACTTAGGGTAGTTCATCGATGGACAGCACCTTGAAAACAGAATGACCGTCCGAAAAGAGAATACCACGGCTGGGGAAGCACCGCCAGGAGCCGGACTTTTGGACACTTTGTCCAGAGGTCACTTCGGGACAAAACGTCCCGAAGCTGCGGGGAGCGTGCCAACGCCGGAATACGCCGCTATTGTCGGGGCCCCCGCAAAGCCGCATGGCTTTGTGGGGAGAGGAGGAGCAGCGGAGCGAGTGAGTTTTGCCGCTTGCGGCGAAACGAGCGATACGCAGCTTGCGACGACGAGGCAGGAAACCTTTTCGGGGAGAACGGCAATGGAAAGCAAAATGGAGGGAACGCATGAGAGATAACCCCTATAAAGACTTGCCGCCGCTGGAACGCAGGCCGGACGGTTCCCTTTACCGCATGACACCGGCGCAGAAGAAACAGGCGGCCAGCCTGATACGCCGGGAGTGCTGTTGCTGTGAGGACGGCAACTGCATTGTCCTTGACGATGGGGACGCCTGCACCTGCCCGCAGACGGTTTCTTTCTCGGTCTGCTGTAAGTGGTTCCGCTGGGCGGTCTTGCCGCTGGACGGGACGCTGAAAGCGGAGATTTTCCGGGATAAGGACATGAAACGCTGTGCGGTTTGCGGCGGCGTGTTCGTCCCCAAATCCAACCGGGCTAAATACTGCCCGGACTGCGCCGCCAGAGTTCACAGGCGGCAGAAAACAGAAAGTGAACGGAAAAGGAGGTCTGCTGTGGACAGTTAGGAGCGGAAAAGCCTTGATTTATAAGGCTTCGCAGGCCCCAAACCGGGGCAGGTGGTATAAAGTATCGCCCGCCCCGGAAAACGGGCTTCTAACCGTCCACAAAACACGATATGACAAACACGATTTACATTCACCAGCCGGAACAGGCGTTCAGCTTCACCCGGCTCCCGAATTTTCTCTTTGAAGCCCCTACATTCAAGCCCCTGTCCAACGAGGCAAAGGTGTTGTACGCCTTTATCCTGCGCCGGACAGAGTTATCCCGCAAGAATGGGTGGGCGGACGAGTACGGGCGGATTTACCTGTACTATCCCATCTGCGAGGTAGTTGACCTGCTCCGCTGTGGGCGGCAGAAAGCGGTAAATACCATGCGGGAACTGCAATATGCCGGACTGGTGGAGATCCAGAAGCAGGGCTGTGGAAAACCCAACCGCATTTTCCCAAAATCCTATGAAGCGGTTCCGAACACCGACTTCAAGAAATCCCGTTCTGGTACGCCGGAGGGCTGAAAACCGTACCCATGAAGTACGGAAATCACTCCTGAGAAGTACGAAAACCGGACGGTATATAGAAATACAAAGATTAAAAAGATTGATT
Organism: Agathobaculum sp. LCP25S3_E8; assembly: GCF_052117165.1. NCBI lineage: Bacteria > Bacillati > Bacillota > Clostridia > Eubacteriales > Butyricicoccaceae > Agathobaculum > Agathobaculum sp. LCP25S3_E8. Next base: position 4,560 of record NZ_JBQKJR010000075.1, on the reverse strand, counting down.
TATATTCTATCCATTCCAATCCTATCCGAGCTATTTTCTGCGGGATTTTCCCTGTGGAAAACCCCGGATAGGAAAGGAATGGGGAAAGGAGCAGAATGGCACAGCACGCAATTTTGCGTTTTGAGAAGCACAAGGGCAACCCGGCAAGGCCGCTGGAAGCCCATCACGAACGGCAGAAAGACCAATACGCCAGCAACCCTGATATTGACACCAGCCGGAGCAAATACAACTTCCATATCGTCAAGCCGGAGGGACGCTATTACCACTTCATTCAGAGCCGGATTGAGCAGGCCGGGTGCCGAACCCGCAAGGACAGCACACGGTTTGTCGATACGCTGATAACCGCCAGCCCGGAGTTTTTCAAGGGGAAATCCCCAAAGGAGATACAGGCGTTTTTCCAGAGGGCGGCGGATTTCCTCACCCACCGGGTAGGGCGGGAAAATATCGTGTCGGCGGTGGTACACATGGACGAGAAAACGCCCCACCTGCATTTGACCTTTGTTCCGCTGACAAAGGACAACCGCCTGTGCGCTAAGGAGATTATCGGCAACCGGGCAAACCTGACGAAGTGGCAGGATGATTTTCACGCCTACATGGTGGAGAAATATCCCGACTTGGAGCGTGGGGAAAGCGCCAGCAAGACAGGCCGGAAGCATATCCCCACCCGGCTTTTCAAACAGGCGGTTTCCCTCTCCCGGCAGGCAAGAGCCATTGAAGCCACACTGGACGGCATTAACCCGCTGAACGCCGGAAAGAAAAAAGAGGAAGCCCTCTCCATGCTGAAAAAGTGGTTCCCGCAGATGGAGAATTTCTCCGGGCAGTTGAAAAAGTACAAGGTCACAATCAATGACCTGCTGGCAGAAAATGAGAAGCTGGAAGCACGAGCCAGAGCCAGCGAGAGCGGCAAAATCAAAGACCGCATGGAGCGGGCAAAGCTGGAAAGCGAACTGCACGATATGCAAAGGCTGGTTGACCGTATCCCGCCGGATATACTGGCGGAACTGAAACGGCAGCAGCGGCAGTATGGAAAGGAAAGGTGATTTTATAAGTAACAATATCAGATACAAAAAGGAAACAGAAGTCGTGACTTTTCAGGGAAAGGAAATCACGCTGGAAAACCTCTCCCCGGTGTTCACGCCGGAGCAGGAAGCGACCAAACGCCGGGAACTGGAGCAGCAGCTTTATGAGGTGTTCCGCAAATATGCCGATAAGCGGCAGAAAGAGGAAGCCGGGGCATAAATCCCGAAGCCATCGTTGATTTGCGGGGCTGCTGGCGGTATAATAGAACTGTCAGCAGCTCCGTTTCTTTTTAAGAAAAGGAGCGACAAAATGAATAACAGGATAGACGCGATCTATGCAAGGCAATCGGTAGACAAAAAGGACAGCATTTCCATTGAAAGCCAGATTGAGTTTTGCAAATACGAATTGAAAGGCGGGAACTGTAAGGAATACACAGACAAAGGGTACAGCGGCAAGAACACAGACCGCCCGAAGTTTCAGGAACTGGTGCGGGATATTAAGCGGGGCTTGATTGCAAAGGTCATTGTTTACAAACTTGACCGTATCAGCCGTTCCATTCTGGACTTTGCCAACATGATGGAACTGTTCCAGCAGTACGATGTGGAGTTTGTGTCCTCTACGGAGAAGTTTGATACCTCCACCCCGATGGGGCGGGCTATGCTGAATATCTGTATCGTGTTCGCCCAGCTTGAACGGGAAACGATACAGAAGCGGGTGACAGACGCTTACTACTCCCGCAGTCAGCGGGGCTTCAAGATGGGCGGGAAAGCCCCTTACGGCTTCCACACCGAGCCTATCAAAATGGACGGTATCAACACAAAGAAGCTGGTGGTAAACCCGGACGAAGCGGCCAATATCCGGCTGATATTTGAGATGTACGCCCAGCCCACAACCTCTTACGGGGACATTACCCGGTACTTTGCCGAACAGGGGATTTTGTTCTACGGCAAGGAACTGATACGCCCCACACTGGCGCAGATGTTACGCAATCCCGTCTATGTGCAGGCGGACTTGGATGTGTACGAATTTTTCAAAAGTCAGGGTACGGTTATCGTCAATGACGCCGCCGACTTTACGGGGACAAACGGCTGTTATCTGTATCAGGGGCGGGATGTGAAGCCCAGCAAGAAAAACGACTTGAAAGACCAAATGCTGGTGCTGGCTCCCCATGAGGGCATTGTTCCGGCGGATATATGGCTGGCTTGCCGCAAGAAGCTGATGAACAACATGAAAATCCAGTCCGCCCGAAAAGCCACCCACACATGGCTGGCGGGGAAAATCAAGTGCGGGAACTGCGGATATGCGCTTATGAGTATCTTCAATCCGTCCGGCAGGCAATATCTCCGCTGTACGAAACGGCTGGACAATAAAAGCTGTCCGGGCTGTGGGAAAATCATCACTTCCGAACTGGAAGCGGTGGTTTACCAGCAGATGGTGAAGAAGCTGGAAAAGCACAAGACGCTGACGGGCAGGAAGAAAGCGGCAAAGGCCAATCCCAAAATCGCCGCCCTGCAAGTAGAGCTTCTCCATGTGGACAGCGAGATTGAAAAGCTGGTGGACAGTCTGACGGGCGCGAACAATGTCCTGCTCTCCTATGTGAATGTGAAGATAGCGGAACTGGACGGGCGCAAGCAGGAACTTGTGAAGCAGATAGCCGAGCTGACGGTGGAAACCATCAGCCCGGGACAGGTCAACCAGATTTCCGGCTACCTCGACACATGGGACGATGTATCCTTTGACGACAAGCGGCGGGTGGTGGATTTGATGATTACCACCGTTGCCGCCACAAGCGACAGCTTGAACATTACATGGAAAATCTGACGGGCGGTAATCCTCCCGTCAGACCGTTACCCTGTGTAGTCCCTTGTAAACTGTACTTTGCCTCAGTGTTAATATATTTTGTAAAGTCAACCGCTACCCCATTTACTGTCAGAGAAATCCCCTTATTTCTGTTTAGATAAAGATACCATGCAAAGGTTTTGAGCAAGCACTCGGCTAAAACTTCATATGACATATCTTCTTGGTGCAGATTATCAATTCCAGTAATAGTTACAACTGTACCTGTATCTGCATCAATTGGGGTAGGTTCTGAAATATCATACACATTTTTGTTTTCATCGTTTATTGAAATAGAATAGGCCACTTTTTTACCATTGCTATTGGCAACAGTTTTCCATGTTGCTCTTCGCGCAAAAGCATAGCATGAAAAGCGACCTTTTCCTTTATTTGCTTTAGATTTTAATTGTAAAGAAAGACTGTTCTTATTAGAAGCTAAAAAAGTGCCAAAGGTATCATCTATTGTTTCAAAGCAAATTCCATCACCATCGTCTTGGATAATAACTGATTCGATACCCCCTAAGCTATTGCTTGTGAAGGTAACAGATACATTCATGGCGTTTGCCTCAAACCCGTTCCAAATATATTCGCAGAGGGCTTCCTTATAATCTTTTGTAATACCAGATGTCTCTATACTCTGGCTTTTTACACACAGTTCCTTTTTCACTTGTCTGCCCCCTAATATTTATTCGCAACTATTATATTAGATATTTTTTTAAATGGCAACCCAAACAATTCCAATAAAAGCGTTTCAAACTGTGATAAGATAAGTAGCACGGTGTTTAGAGATTTGTCCTGTTTATATAGTTGCAGAAGTCAAAACAATGACTTGTGCAAATCGAGAAAAAGCGGAGTCATTGCGATATTCTCTATAGATCTGTAATGTACATATACTTCTCAAATATGGTTAGAAAAACACAGAAAGAAATTCCTATTAGTGTATATAACCAGATTATTCGTACAGATAACAATACCAAGATTGTTGCGCTGAAAAAATTTAATAAAAGCAAATAATTCTTGTATTTTCGCATAAATAGTATAAGTGTGAATTGTGGTATGTCTCTACGGAGCATACTTAAGGGGATCGGATGCGTCCGGTCCTCTTTTAATTTATTTCCGTTATTTAGTGGCTATTTCCCTCTTTCTATGATATTGTTCGTTTGCCAAAAGGAGGCGACGATATGCACAAAGCAAGCGCACTACTAACTGCGCTACACCCGGATATGAAGTTATCCAATTGAGGTCAAACATGTGGTCAACGCCAATTTTTGACCAGTTACCGGCGAGGGTGAAAGTGTTGTCAGGCCAGGTGTCTCAAGGCTTTCCGGGTTTCCTGAAGTCTGCGGCCCGAACCTGCGGCCTCGTGGTTCCAAACCGGCGAGCTGGTGTTTATTTGGTGTTTATGCTATTGAAAACAACTGTCGCCAATTTCAATAACAGACTATAAAAGTTGTAAAATTATAAATAATCGCATTAAAATGAAAGAATTAACGCTAAAAAAGTTATGATTTCTGCATTCGTAATGCGCAGGTCGCCGGTTCGAGTTCGGCCGCAAGCTCCACAAAAACCCGTTATTTCGAAAGAAATAACGGGTTTCAGTCTGTCGAGAAACCCGGCCTATGCGTCAGGCATAAGCCGGGTTTCTGGCGTATAAAGGCCAAAAAAGTACAAACATGAATGGAGAAGACTTCTCCTTCCACAACC
>NZ_JBQKJR010000074.1:0-12100 GCF_052117165.1 Agathobaculum sp. LCP25S3_E8 | reverse complement strand
TGCCGCAGTTTTCCTGCGTTCCGCTACGCTCCACTTCGGAAAACTGCGCTGTATTACCATGCTTTTCAGATTTTGGGTGTTTCCAGACTGCACATTTCTTGACATTTCCAAGGAAACAATCATATGTTTATCAGGAGGAGAACCATTTTTGCATACAGATATCATTGATATAGTGAGATATGCTGTGCAAAAAGGACTGAAGTTAGATATATATTCCAGCGGCGTAATTGGAAAACGAGGTCAAGAAGAAGCCATAGGGGATAAAATGTTGCTAGAATGTAAAAAAGCAGGATTAAATAGAATTATGTTTAATCTTCAAGCCGCTCATCCTGAAACCTATGATCTAATTATGGGCACTACGAATAATTTTCCTCTTGTATTAGAAAGCATTAAAAGGGCAAAGAAGTATAATATTGAAACTGAAATCCACTTTGTGCCAATGAGGCAAAACTTTAATGAAATAAAATGTGTTATTGAATTGGCGAAAGAATTGGGTGTATGCTGTGTGAGTTTTTTGAGATTGGTTCCGCATGGTAGAGCTAAGCTGAATATAGAAAATATTATGCTAGATGAGGATGAATTGCGAAGCATTCAAGAAGAATTGCATGCTATTAAAGAAGGTGGAGAAAAAATCCGTATAGGATTACCACTGTCATATCCGGAGGAAAAGACACATTGTCATGCCGTAAAAGAAAAATTATACATAAAATTTGATGGAAGTGTATTTGGATGTGAAGCATTCAAATATATACAGTTCTTAGATGAAAAAAATGTTCTTATCCCTCCTGACAATGTAATTAAACGAAGAGTAAAGGACATAGCTTCTAAGTCTTTGTTTTTAGAAAAAAGCATTGATTTAGTAGAGGAATATTCGAATATGAAGTGTGGATGCGATAATTGTCCTGTACAGAAATATTTAAAGGAGAAAGATAAAAATGTTTAATATTAATGACAAAAACTTAATAAGTGATATAGAAGAGGAATTTTCTGGGTTAATTAAAAAACAACAACAGGAATTTGGAAACTATGAATTTGAGCATCCATTAGATGAAGAAATCCGAAGCGCTCTTGAGAAATTGCTTATAGACGGGAAAGAAACAATAGAATATTCTCAAGTTGCTCAATTAGATAAATTGTGGATCAGTTTAATTAATAAAGCAATAAAATGTTTGCGCTTTTTTGATTCTAGAGAACCATTTTTAAAAAACAGTGATAAGACACCGGTAGCATATGGTATTGATAAATTAGACGAATATCATGAAAGATATTCAGCGTTTGAGAGCCTATTGTACGGCGCTAGCTCATATTATAGAGATCATGTTTTTCATTCAGTTCGCACATGGATGTTAGGAGTTTTTTGCTTATTGAAACCTATGGAAGAAGAAAAGAAGATTTTTATCGATCAGATAACAATTGACGGTTGTTCAGATGATGCATTTAAATCTAATATTAATTTTTTTGAAAAAATTAGCATGTGGACATTGGTTGCGTTGTGTCATGATTTGGGATATCCGCTGGAAAAGTCTCAACAAATTTTGGATAGGACACAGAAAATGATGAAAGAGTTTATTCCGAATCCAAGTATATGGAATAACTTTGGGTTTAGCGGAGTTCAAGATAGCATAAATGAGTATATAATTAAATTTATGAGCACAAAAATGGTTTTTAAAAAAAAATTAGCAGAAGAATCTGAAGCAGAAGAGGACACTTACCTAAAGAATCTATATTTAGGGCGGGTTCAGCCGAAGTATTATTTGAAATATACTAAGTCGTTAGAGCATTTTGATCATGGAATCATAAGTTCTGTAATTATATATAAAATGTTATTGTATTTTTTGGAATCTGATTTTAATTTAAATGATGATTATGAATATAAATATGAAGATGCAAGACAGTTTTATATCAGAAGAGAAATTCTAAGAGCGATGGCATCACATACTTGTTCAGATATTTATAATATATATTTGACTACTTTTTCAAGTATATTATTTTTGTGTGATGAATTACAAGAGTGGGGAAGAAAATCATGGAATGAACTTTATTCTGGATTACAGCCTCACGCTGTAAAACTATCTATTGGTAAATTTGTTCCTCATGAAGTAAACGTCAAGGAAGAAATTAATATGGAGCAAATTGAAGAAGAGCAAATATTCCTTGATAATATTAAAAGAATATTTGAACGGCAGTATGAACATTACAAGGTTATTTTTAGAGATGGACAGTATACTCAAGCTAGAGAATTTAATTTTATTAAAACAATGGAAATACAGTTAAAGCAGACAGGGACGCGAGAAAATAAATTAGTTATCGAGTATGCTTTAAAGGCTCAAGAAAAAAATTATTTTCGTATCAATTTGAATAATTCATGTCAATATAATAACAATTCTTTTAAGGAAAGACTTCGGAAAGAATTCGACAAGTCAGAATATCGTGAAGAGGTATATATTGAATAAGGTAAAATCAGTATGGCAAAAGAATCTATGTAACGCAAATAATAAATCGATACTATTATAGAATGACAATGGTGGAAAAGGATATTGAAAAACATAGGTGATTCTATCTTCTAGCGTATTTTTAAATGAACGTATCGCAAAAAACGTTTTTTTACTTCTATTCATTTGTATAAAGAGTTTTCATGTATTATCATTTGCTCGAAGTATTTTCTAGTAATTGGAGTTGATATCGTAAATTTTTTGACTTTTTACCGATATCACATCTAAGACAACGTATCATAAAAATGTGGAAAAATATAAGCGAAATATGTTGTAAATAAAAAACCAGCCTTTTTAGGCTGATGAACTGAACCGGTAAATATGGACAATAGACAAGATACCTCCTGATGTAGGAAAATAAAACTACATCAGGGGGTATTGCAATGAGTACATGAAAATATATACATGTGCAAGAACTGTTGCCTGAAATTGAATCGATGATCCAAGTGGGAAAAACATCGGGAGAAATAGCAGAACACTTTGGATTCAAAACAAAGACGTAGTGAAGCAACTGCTAAAGCGGGAGCGTAGCAAACAAAAAAGGATGGATGCTGGTATTTCTCCACGTCCAAAGGGACGGCCAAGCAAAGGAACTGACTCCGGAGACATTGTTGCAAAGCAGGCCTACGAGAATCAACGGTTACGCATGGAGAACAACTTGCTGCGGGGATTTTCTGCAATCTAGAGGAAGAAAGTGAGAGCAAAGGCGAAGTATGTTGTAATCTGCCGTTACCGGGAGAAGTATCCTATGTTTGTTATGTGCAAATTCTTTTCGGTGTCCCAAAGCGGCAATTACAGCTTTGTAAAACGAACGAGACGATCGGAAAATAAAGTGGGAAAAAAGAAGATCACTGTAGAGTTGCAGTTCCACAGCGACCAAGGCTTTCAATACATATTTCAAGCATATTTCCAACTGACTCAACAATACGGTATTACGCCTTCTATGTCAAGGAGTAATACCGTGTGACAATACAATGGCAGAAAACTTTTTTTCGATTCTCGAAACGGAATGCGTGTACCGATACAAACCAGCTATATTTTTCGAGGTCAATGAGATGATTGACTGTTACATCTATTTTTACAACAGCGCATTCAGTTAAAGACAGGAGAGGCGCCGCTGGCGGATGCATCTCATCCTAAAACGCAATATTTCCTACCAAGAGGTCCTTTTTGTATTGTTTGCACAATCTGAGGCAGTTCACTGGTAGAGTGAGAGAAATTATATTGATTTGAGTGCAACGGCGAGTGCAAACACGTTGATAAGAACCTAAATTGCATGTACCAACGGTGATGAAAAATTATATTATTTGCACATAATAGACGGATTTGCATCAGCAGAAGTTCAAAAAATCGCATTTTTGATTTTCAAATCCCTGACTCTCCGCCAGAAATACGGTATTAAACTTTGGTTTAATACCGTATTTTTTATAGCTAAAGTCATCTTTAGAACTTATTTTCGAATTCACATTTTTGCTATCGCGGTTTGACCCTTATTTTTACCCTTATCGGGCGATGGTGGAGTGGATGAAGCGCTCCATGTGCTCGGCGCTTTCGCGCTTCATGCGGTCGGTCACATGACCATATACATCCAGTGTGAAAGCAGCCGAATGATGCCCGAGATTCTCCTGTACGGTCTTGGGATCATCGCCGGACTGAAACGAGATGGTGGCAAATGTATGCCGTAAATCGTGGAAGCGAAGATTAGGGAGATAAAGCTGGTTTGCGATCTGCTTGAAGTTTTTGTATACCGTGCGCCGACTGAGCGGGCGTCCGAGTTCTTCGGTAAATACCAGTTCTTCGTCGTTATGCCAAGCGGCACCGGCACGCAGGCGCATTTCGTTCTGCGCTTTTCGCCCTGCCGCATTCCGGTGAACAGGTCGACCAGATAGAGCGACGCAAAGCGGTGTCCTTCAATCGCGCGCAGAAACGCGCCGACCTCCCTCGTCGATTTCAGATGTGATTTTGCGTAAACGCTCTCGCACCTCCTTTTTGTTTTGCCATAGATGGATTTCTGGATTGGCTTTCCGGTGCCCGGATCGATACATACTGTGTAGCGGCCTTCCCAGCGCCCGTCGGGACGCGGTCGGATATTGCCGCCGCCAGAGGTACCGCGGGAATCCCGCGTACTCATATATCGCACGCTCCTCTCGTTGTATTTGAAAACAGAAAACAGGTTTCTGTTTCCTTCATTGTTTCAGCCATTCCTCAAAGCGTTCCAGCGAGATTTCGCCAGCTTGACAAGCATCACGGTGCTTCTTTGCTTCTTCCGTCCAAGCATTGAATTCCTCGCGCGTCATCGTGCTGTAGCGGATGCGGGCGTTGTGGGTCTTGTAGGCGCGGTTGTAGGCACGGGTGATCGGGTTACCGAGCAGCTTTTTCTGATAGACACGCGAAGCACCGACCTCTCGACAGGTTTTGCCTTTTTCATATTCACGGGAGCAGTATTCTGTCCGGTCACCGTCCGTTGCGGCAAACAGCTTGCCGCACAGCCGGCATTCTTTGAAGCGTACCGCACGGCGCAGATAGGTGGACTTGAGGAAAACATATAGTTCCTGTACAGATCGGGGATAACAGACCTCTGCCAGTATCATCTCCTGCTGTGTACTGTAAAGGTATTCCGGATCCGTATTCTCGGCCGGCGAGATCCAGCCGTTATAGGCTGCGCGCGTGCGGGCAGGAAGTAATTCTGTGCGGATGGAAGGCAAACGCATGGGTGTACGCCCCCAGATCTCCCAATACCGGCGGCAGATATCCGCTGTTTCCGGATTCAGGCAATCGTACAGCAGCGTGTGAGCATCTGCCCTGACCTTGTCCAGTTCCTCGCGGAACTCGGTGACAATGGCAGGATCGATATCGTAGAAGCATTTGAGCAGCAACGGCGCAAGCTGCATGACCAGCAGATAGAGGAACGGATTATCCACATGCTGAAAACGGAACAGTATTTCATTCCATTCCCCCATGTTTTCCTCTCCGACCTGCGCGCGCTTTTTCAGATATTCATAGGCTTCCTGCAAAAGGGGTTCATCAGTTTCCTTCCAGATCTCCAGCAATTGGATGATGCTTTCCCCATAAGAAAAGGTGTGCCGATGCAGCATATGTTTTGCATTGTCGAAAAATTCAAAAATCTCCTGCTTTGCCGTAACAAATACGCGAAGATGACACTCGGACGGAATGATCTGGTACACGGAAATCATCCACCTCCATATAGAAAGATTTATTTATAAAATAATTATGCATCCATTAACGAATCATCTCAAGATGTTATTATGGTTTTGTAGAATTATAGTTCCATAAAAGACTAAACAATCTAATTTTCAACTGAGAAGAGGGATGAACATAAAACGGATCGCATATGAGGACTACCCCGATGCTGCTCGGTATTTCACGGTCGGGCGTGTACCAGCTTTTGAACCGTGCCGACTTTCCGACATTGCATATCGGAAAACGAAAATTGGCGCCTAAGGACAAAGTTCTTGCATGGATCGGCCGGCAGACAGCAGAGTAGGCTAAGTTGGCAACGCGAAGAAACAGAACTTTTTCGCCCGCAAAACCATGCGGTAAATCGCAAAACATTGGGCGGTAATGATTTTCGCGTTTTCGAACCAAAAGAGCAGAGAGGAGGAGATATCCATGCTCGATCGCACCGGGGCGGCATGCCGCACGGCTACGAACTGGCCGTACAGAAAGACGGTTCGGTGACAATCCGGCTGCCGCTGCGCCTGTCTAAACGAAGCAGCAGCACCGAGTTCGTGTGCGAGCCACTGAACCGGCTGCTGGCGCGCCGGGCATCCGCCTGCCGCGGTTCCGGTTCCAGGCGTGTACGGTTGTGTTTTACCATTGCTATGCCGCCTCGCATCAGCCCGCCGATGTGCAGGATCACGATAATCTGGAAACGCGCGCGGTGCTGAATGCCATTGAGTGGTATCTGCCGACCAGCGACAGCGGCATCTACTGCTCCAATGTCCAGACGAGCTGCTGGAGCGACAGAGATCAGACCGTGATCTGTATCCGGCCCGGCAAAATCCCGGTTTTTGATCTGGGCGCTGAAAAAAGAACCCCCGTGCACTCTGGCACATGAGACTGAACTTCCCTATCCCATGGGAAGACAACGCGATCCTGTTGCCGCTTGATGGGTCGGCACAAGCCGTCGTCCAGCACTTCGACCGGAAAGACTGGCGCGCCGGCATTGCGCAGATGGGAGAAAAGGAGAAGGCCAAGTCAGGCGTTACCATCTCTTTGCTTCAGGGGCAATGGATGAAGCTGCTGGAATATCGCGCGCAGGAGCCTGATCCAGAATGTCCGGTGCGTATCATAGCGTGGGATTTTCAGCAGTGGGTGTTGCGCGTGCTGCCGCCAAAAGCGCGGGTTGGGGTGTGTCGGTCAAGGGCAGAGTAACAAGAAAGCGGCATGGAAAATCCATGCCGCGTTCCTATTAAATTGGGTCTCGACGATCGCTGATCCCCAGAATGTAATCCGTTGTGGTTTGATAAAACCCAGCTAGCTTAATCAAAACCTGTGTAGGAATATCATTTTCTCCGGTCTCGTACTTGGAATATCCTGTTTGTGACATCCCCAGAAATTTGGCAACCTGTGTCTGATTCAAGTCTGCATCTTCTCGCAAGTCTCGCAATCTGTTCATGGCATTCACCTCAAGGTGAGTATGCCATAACCTGAAACAGGTTATTTACTTTTAACCTGTTTTAGGTTATTATGGGTTTTGAGGTGATAGTATGCCGGATTATAAAAAGATGTATTTCACGCTGTATCGCGCAACTGAACAGGCAATCAACACGCTTATCGAAGCGCAGCGTGAATGCGAGGAATTGTATATCAGCGAGCCGGAGACAGCACTGCGGGTGAATCCGTTGCTGGATCGCGCAGATATCGAAAAAGAATAAGCTGATGCACAAAGGAAAATGTTCACTTTTGCAACCAATGCTTGACAGACTTACAGGAATAGATCGTGCTCTTGCCAGAAGTACTGCTTACCGATATAATAAGGATAAAGCAACGAGCAGGAGGAGTAGCCTGAATGGAACTGCTGCAGAAATTGGAACGCAAAGATCATTTCACCGAACGGGAATGTGAGATCGCCGACTATATTTTACGCAATTGTGAAGCCGTGCTCAAAATGACCACGCGTGAGCTGGCGAGCGAAACCTTCACCAGCGCGACTGTCATTGTAAGGTTCGTCAAAAAAATCGGCTATGACGGCTTTCAGGACTTCAAGCTTCATCTGCTAACCGACATCAAGGAAAGTCAGTTTGAGCGTGTAGAAGTAGAGAGAAAAGAGCATATCCTGTCACTAATTAACAAAATTTCTTCACTGCATGAAAAAAGTCTGTTTGAAACCAAGGAAATGCTGTCGACTGAGACGCTTGAAAAAATTCAAGCTGCATTTACAAAATATAATGTAATTGATTTCTTTGGCTTCGATGCCAATCGTGCAATCGGCGAATATGCCTCGCACAATTTCATTCAGGCCGGCGTCAGCTCAAATGTTTATTCTGCAGTTGACAAAATGTTACTATACGAATATTACGTCGAGCGTTCGATTGTCATTGCCATTTCGCGTATGGGCATGGACGCGCATTTGTGCCGCGCACTCGCCAATCTGCACAAAAAGGATCATTTTATCATCTGTATCACAGGTAACCCGCAGGCTCCTATTACCAAATATGCGGATGCCGTGTTGCTATGTGCCTACAAGGAAAATGTTATTCAGCTCGGTGATGCCATGTTCCACACCTCTGTATCCTATATTTTAGATCTGCTGGTCTCCATCCTTCTACGTAACAACTACGATCGTGCCTTACAGCTATACCAGCGACACAGCGAACTTTTTGCTGAATAATACAAACCAGTTTACAGCGTTACACCTTGACCGCTTCCAGCGGATGGGAAAAGTGTAACGCTGTTGCTTTGTACGCAAAATGCCTTTCCAAACTGCACAAATACGCTATAATGCAATTCAAGAGAGCTCTTGAGAGAAAAGGTCGGCTGGGTAAAAAAGAAAAGGAGAACAACCATGCTGGAAAAAGAAGCAAAAGAATTGTTGGCGCTGGTGGGCGGCAAGGAAAACGTCAACCAGCTGGTGCATTGTGCGACCCGTCTTCGGTTTGAACTGAAGGACGAGAGTTTGGCACAGAAAAAGGAGATTGAAGCGAAGCCTTACGTGCTTTCGGTCGTCATCAGCGGCGGGCAATACCAGATCGTCATCGGTCCCAAGGTGACCGAATATTTTGCGGCGCTTATGCCGTTGATCAATCTAGAGGGAAGTAAGAAATCGGACGACAGTAAACAGAAGTTTTCTCTTCTGAAAGTTATTTCGGGTGCCTTTTCGCCCCTGATTCCTCTGCTGGCTGGTGCAGGCATGATTAAGGCACTGCTGATGGTATTAGTCGAGTTCGGCCTGCTGTCAGATGCCAGCTCGACCTACGCAATTCTCTCGGCGGCGGGCAATTCTGTATTCTATTTCATGCCCATTTTTCTGGGCATTACGCTGTCCAAACAGTTCGGCGGTAATATGTATGTCGGTGGCGCAATCGGTGCGGCGCTGCTCGAACCGTCTTTTACTGGTTTGATTGGACAGGAAGGGGTCAACTTCCTCGGCATCAGTGTCGTGCCGGTAGACTACGCCACCACCGTGTTCCCGATCTTCATTATCTCGTTTGTCTACGCGTTTTTGGATAAGCAGCTGCGCAAAATCATCAAGCAGGAACTGCAAATGTTCCTTGTACCGATGATCTGCTTGTTGGTGCTTGTCCCGATGGCTATTTTGGTGTTCGGGCCGTTTGGTACGACCATTGGTAATCTGGTGTCGGGCTTTATTGCCATGCTGTTTGATTTCAGCAATCTGCTTGCCGGCTTGGTGTTGGGCGCGACCTATCCGTTCCTTACCATCCTTGGCCTGCACTGGGGCTTCACGCCCATCACCTTGCAAAACCTGAGTCAGTTTGGCGGTGACGTGATCGAAGGTGCAGCGGTTTGCTGTGTTTATGCAGAAGTCGGCATTGCCATTGGTGCTTATCTTAAGGGCCGCAAGGGCTCCAAAATCCGCGGGATTGCCGGTCCGGCTATCTTGACCGGTTTGCTTGCAGGCGTAACCGAGCCTATCTTGTATGGTATTATCATGTGCTATAAGCGGCTGATGGTGATTGTTGCCATTGCGGGCGGCATTGGTGGCGCAATCAATGGACTGTTCCATGTTACGATGAACGCCTATGTGTTTCATAACCTGTTCTCGGTTGCAATGATGACCTATTCTCCGTTTGTTCCCTTCCTCATCGGCTGTGCGACCGCATTGGTGATTGGCCTGTTACTGACCTACTTCTGGGGCATTCCGGCGGAGGATAGCGCAGATTTTCAATCACCGGATGCTGCATCGCTGCCGGAGGTGCAGCAGGCTTCGAAAGAAATGAAGGCGATGACCATTGCTGCACCGGCAAACGGCAAGGTGATCGCGCTGGAGAAGGTTGAGGACGAAGCGTTTGCGCAGGGGGCGGTCGGCAAAGGTGTAGCCATTCTGCCGACAGATGGCAAGATTTATGCGCCGGCCGATGGTCAGATCACCACAGTGTTTCCAACCAAACATGCAATCGGCATGCAGTGCGAAAACGGTGCGGAATTGCTGATACATGTCGGCTTGAATACGGTTGAGCTGAATGGAAAGTATTTCACGGTGCATGTAAAGGACGGCGAGACGGTTAAAAAGGGACAACTGCTACTGGAATGCGACATCGAGCAGATTCGGAAAGCTGGCTATCTACTGACTACCCCTGTACTTGTAACCAATACCGATCAGATGTCGGTCACCTGCCGGTTAGCGCATGGAGCGCAGGTGACGGCCGGAGAGGCTATGCTGGAGGTTAATGCATAAGCATGAAAAAAGACTTTTTGTGGGGCGGCGCGTTGGCTGCTCATCAGGTGGAAGGCGCTTATCGTGAAGGAGGCAAGGGCATTAGTGCGGCAGATGTGATGACTGCGGGCACGCGGGACATCCCACGCGAAATTACCGCAGGCATACAGCCAGACAAATATTATCCCAATCACGAGGCAATCGACTTCTACCATCATTTCCGCGAGGATATTGACCTGTTTGCTGAAATGGGATTCCGTTGTCTGCGCACCTCGATCGCGTGGACGCGTATTTTTCCCAACGGCGATGAGCAGCAGCCTAATGAGACAGGTTTGGCATTTTATGATCAGCTATTCGATTATATGTTGTCCAAGGGGATCCAGCCGGTAATCACGTTGTCCCATTTTGAAATGCCTTATCACTTGATTGAGCAGTATGGCGGCTGGCGTAGCCGTGCGTGTATCGATTTTTTCACTCGGTTCGCCTTTACATGTTTACAGCGGTATCACACCAAGGTAAAATATTGGATGACTTTTAACGAAATCAATAATCAGATTTTGGTGGACAATCCGATTTATGCCTTCACCAATTCGGGCATTCTCTTTACACCGGCGGATAACCGTGAACAGGTGGTCTATCAGGCGGCGCACTATCAGTTTGTCGCCGGTGCGATGGTGGTTGACTATGCGGCGAGACTTGACCCCGCACTGCAAATCGGTTGCATGGTGGCTGCACAGCCGCATTATCCACTTTCGTGCAATCCGGATGATATTTTGGAAGCGCAACGTCAGAACCGAAAGCAATACTTTTTCTCGGATGTGCAGGTATGGGGCTACTATCCATCGTATATTCGTCAGTATTGGCAGCGGCAGAACTATCAGTTGGACATCACGCAGGAGGATTTGAACTGGATCGCCAAAGGCAAGGTGCAATTTGTCGGTTTCAGCTATTACTATACTTGTGTGGTCACTGCAGATGAAACGGTCGCGCGAACTGGCGACTTAAACGCTGCCGGAACCAATACTGTTGACAACCCCTATCTCAAAGCCAGCGACTGGGGCTGGACGATTGACGCCAAGGGGCTGCGCTATTTCCTCATTGAACTGCAGGATCGTTACCGCTGCCCGCTGTTCATTGTAGAAAACGGTCTGGGCGCTTATGATGAGCTGCAAAACGGGCAGGTCGATGATCCCTACCGCATCGACTATTTGAAAGCGCATATTCAGGAGATGATGAAAGCGGTTGAGATCGACGGTGTTGACCTGATCGGCTATACGGTCTGGGGCTGTATTGATCCGGTGTCGTTCACCACTGGCGAAATGCGCAAACGATATGGTCTTGTCTATGTAGACAAAAACGACGATGGCAGCGGTACACTCAAGCGCTACCGCAAAAAATCCTTCGACTGGTACCGTAAGGTTATCGCCAGCAATGGCCGCGCCGTATGGGATCTTGATATCAAAGAATCGTAACGGAGTTCGTCAGGTAAGTCTCAGTTGAATAACCGCATTTGAGAACTTATACAAATTTGTGGTCGATATTTGCGATCTTTTACTCTGGCAATAACACATGGGACTTCATCAAGTGGGTTAACATTACGGGTGAGGTTGCGATATTGCTTGGAGAAAAAGATATGAGATGGAAATGTCAAGAAATGTGCAGTCTGGAAACACCCAAAATCTGAAAAGCATGGTAATACAGCGCAGTTTTCCGAAGTGGAGCGTAGCGGAACGCAGGAAAACTGCGGCAG
>NZ_JBQKJR010000073.1:0-13606 GCF_052117165.1 Agathobaculum sp. LCP25S3_E8 | reverse complement strand
GTGAACCGTCTTGCGGTAGGAGGTGCGAACCAATCCACAGCATCCCTTACAGTGTAGCACAGACCTTGGAGAGGGTCCCTAAAAACTACTACTCTATAATACAAGGAGGTGGGTGCATGGCAATTGAGGTAATCCCTGGCTGGATGGCGCAGCTGGAGGAAGAGGACGTGGCGTTTATCAAGCGGTTTGTGCTTGCGTCCGGGTCACTCAAGCAGATGGCAGGCGAATACGGTGTGACTTATCCGACCGTGCGCCTGCGGCTTGACCGGCTGATTCAGAAGATTGAGCTGGGTGAGCGAGAGGACGAGGACCCGTATGTGGCGCTTGTAAAGAGGCTAGCGGTGAATGACAAGCTGGATTTTGATACCGCGAAGATTCTGATTCACGAATACAAAAAGCGCCGCGCAGACGGCGCGGCAAATGGATAGAGAGGAGCGGTTGTATGGCAAAACTCGATACGATGGCAATTGTGGTAACCGCAATCAACCTGTGTCTGTGGCTTGCGATTCTGGTGGGGTTTGTGGCGCTGCAGGTGTGGTTGTCGCGGCGTAAGGCGTGGTGGCCGGGGCTGGTCATGCCGGTGCTGTCGTTCTTAATGGCGTTGTTGATTGTGGTGGGTAACTTTGTGTTTTTGTCGCAGAGCAGCACGGTGAGTGGAACACGGGTGGTCGATGAGCAAACCGGTGCGGTTGTCTATCAGGTGCAGCAGGTGCAGCAGGCGCATGACTGGACGGTGGGCGATACCGCACAGCTGGGCGTGCTCCTGCTGGTTGGCAATATCCCCACGATCGTGCTGCTGGGCGTCTATTATGTCGGGCGGGAAAAGCTGCGACGGGAAAACCTGCTGAAAAAGATGAACATTCAAGACCTGTAAGCCAAGAATGGAGGCAAGATGATGTTTGTGCCGTTTCGTATTTTGATGATGGTATTGTTGCTGGCAGCGGTTATCGCCCTGCAAGTGTTTCTCTCGCGCCGCAGGGCATGGTGGCCGGGGCTGGTGATGCCGATGTGCACGCTGCTGGGCGTGCTGCTCGTGCTGCCGAATGTATTGTTCAACGCGCTGTCGCAGGCGGAAAACGAGGGACAGATGTTGCTGTCGGTGCTGGGTTCTGCGCGCTGCCTGCTGCCGACCGCTGTGCTGCTGGTCATCTATTTTCTGTGTCGCCGCAGCCAAAAACGCAAAAAGCAGCTGGATAAGATGAACATACAAGACCTATAAGCAAAAAAACCGCCGTTTCGGACAGACGCATCCAAACGGCGGTAATTTTTATGATTCGGGCAACGCTCTGCGGCGTGCGGGGGACAGATAGCCACCGACAGCGGCAGCCATTTCTCTGGAAGCGACAACTTTGTCGGCAAGCGTGACAATCCATGCAATGCGCGTGCGCGGCATGGCTGCAAGAGGGAACATGTGCCGTGCGATGGCATCGCACTCTTTGTCCGAAAGGCCGAACACACATCTGGCGCGCTCTGCCGCGATATGTCCATGCACAAAGGCGTGCATGCGCATGATGCGCTGTATCCCGGAATACCGGTGCAGATAACGGCGGAATAAATCACCGTGCCAGTCATAGCCGAAAAAGTCATGCAGCAACGCTGCACGGACAACAGAAGCGGTTTCGTCCTCGGACAGACGCATCCGACGGGCAATGGCATAGGCCGCCTCTGCTACGGCAACCGAGTGGTCGTATACCGAATTTTCGGCGCCGTGATGCTGGAACGAGCGCAGCTGCTGAAAGCGTGGATGCTCCAGAATATGCCCCACGAGCTGCTGAATCTCGCTGTCCAATGGACTCACTCCTTTCGTTATTTTCTGTCTCTATTATATGCCGCAGGCTGCACAAAAACAATGGGTAAATTGTTACATTATTGTGACATTTCACTTGAGGGGGTCGAGCAGCCGTCGGGTGACACGCCGATGCAGCACAATCGCGGCGGCAAGGCCGACCGCTTCGGCAAGCGGAAACGCAAACCAGACGGCGCTCAGGTTCAGTCGGGAAAGCAGCACCGCTGCGGGAAGGATGACAATAAACTGGCGCGTCAGCGCGACCCAGAGTGATTCATTGCCGCGTCCCAGTCCCTGCATGCAGCCCGACAGAATGACCGACGCGCCCGCAAAGCAAAAGGAGAGGGAAATGATGCGGATAGCGGGCACACCGATGGCGAGCATGGCATCCGATGCATCGAACAGGCGCAGCAGCGGCACGGGTATCAGCTCAAACAGCACCGTACCCGCTGCCATGATGCCGATGGCGAGATACAACGCATAGCGCGTGATGCGCTCGATGCGGCGGCGGTTTTTCGCGCCGAAGTTGTAGCCAACCATCGGAATAAGCGCGTTGTTCAAGCCGTAGACCGGCATGAACAGAAAGTTTTGCAGCTTGTAGTATACCCCGTAAAAGCTGACAGCGGTTTGGGAAAACGGCATTAGGATGCGGTTGAGGCCGACGGTCAGAATACTCAACAGCGACTGCTGTACCGCTGCGGGCAGGCCGATGCGCACGATTTCACCAAGGATGCCGCCGTCGGGTCGGAAGCCGCGCAGATGCAGGCGTACGTCGTGATTGAAGCGCACGTTGATGAAAAAGCCAATGCTCATCGCGATGATTTGGGACAGAACGGTTGCAAGCGCCGCGCCTGTCGTGCCGAGGGCGGGAAAGCCGAACAGGCCGAAAATCATAATCGGGTCGAGTATACAGTTGAGCACGGCGCCGATGAGCTGCGTGACCATATGGTAAACCGTGTTGCCGGTCGCCTGCATCAGCCGCTCGGCTACGAACAGCAGGAACACGCCGCAAGAGGCAACCGTGACCACGGTTACATAGCTGGTGCCCATGTCGATGACAGCGGGTACGTCGGTGAATAACGCGATAAAACCGCGTCCGAACAGCAGGCCGAGCACGGCAAACACCAGCCAGAAGCACACGGACAGGAATACGCCGTTAACAGCGACCGCATTGGCCTCCTCTTGCTTTTTCTGCCCCAGCCGCCGCGACAGCAGTGCATTGACGCCCACGCCCGTGCCAGTTGCCACTGCAATCATTAAAAGCTGCACCGGAAAGGCGAGCGAGACCGCGGTCAGCGCGTCCTCGCTGATACGCGCGACGAACGCACTGTCCACAATGTTATAGAGGGCCTGCACCAGCATGGACAGCATAATGGGGAAGGACATCGTGATAATCAGCCGACCTTCGGGCATGGTGCCCATCTTGTTTTCCGACGCCATCAAACCACCTCAATTCTGTTTCTATCATACCAGAAAACGCGCAAACAAAAAAGACCTGCCGAGGCAGGTCTTTTTCACTTGTGTTACAGTGCAACCGGGGTGTCCAGCACCATCTGCCGATAGGGAAGTTCCTCAAAGCCCAGCATGCGGTAGAGCGCCGCGGCGCGTGGATTGTCCTCGGTCACTTCCAGCCGGTAGCGGGCGGCAGTGTTGTATTTTTCATGCACTGCGGCAATCATTTTGCTGCCCACACCCTTGCCGCGCAGCGTTTCGTCCACCATCAGCTCCTCCAGCCAGACGCATAAACCGCCCGCCTCATTCGACCATGTCAGCGCCAGCAGGCAGTAGGCCACCGGACGGCCGTCCTCCTCCGCAATCAGGCAGTCGGCATACGGACTGCCGTGCAGCAGCAGCTCAAAGGTGCGTTCCGCGTTCTGCGCGGGGATTTCGTGGCAGACGGCAGGCGAGTGGTAAAACGCCTGCACGCTGCGGATAAAGTAATCGCGGTCGCCGGACTCAATTGACCGGATAAGCATAGTAAACCCTCCTGTTTCCGCAACAAAAGCGCCGTGCAGCGGTCTGAATCCATGGCGTGGGAAGGACACTTTCCGTTCAGCGAATCATACAAAGTGCAGCAGGGTTTCCACATCCTTGCGCTTGGGACAGACCGGCTGCTCTGCCGGATGGCCAATAGCAATCAGTGCGGCGACGGTCTGCTCCTCGGGCAGCGCCAGCACGCTGCGCACCTTGTTTTCGTCAAAAATACCCATGATGACCGTACCCAGCCCCAGTGCGTGAGCCGCCAGACAGAAGGTTTGCGCGGCAACGCCTGCGTCAAACGATTGCCAGTGTGTGCCCTGCGAGGTGGAGAACGAACCGTCCCGCTCATAACCCGAACGGCCCGTCAGCGCGGTCAGAACAACCAGCGCCGGGGCGTTCGATGTCGTTTTCTGGTTAAAGGCAAAATCCATCATGCATTCATCTGCCAGTTGCTGCTTTTTCTGGGAATCCGTGACTACGGTATAGCGTGCGATTTGTGTGTTCTTCCAGCTCGGCGCATATGCCGCCGCTGCGACGATTTGCTCTATCAGCGCTCGCTCAATCGGCTGTTCGGTGAATTTGCGGACGCTGCGGCGCGTTTTGATACATTCCAATGTTTCCATATGCGTTGACTCCTTTTGCTGTTTGAATGGTTTCATTGTAGCAAAAGTGCACCACATATGCAACTAAATATCATAAAAATATAACCAAAATAAAACAATTATTCCCTGCTGTCTTCCAGCACCTTGATGCAATACCGGCGGGTGCGCGGGCCGTCGAATTCGCAGAAGTAGACGCCCTGCCATGTGCCGAGCATCGGACGGCCGTCCTCAATCAGTACGGTCTGGCTGGCGCCCACGCAGCTTGCCTTGAGGTGCGCGGCCGAGTTGCCCTCGGCGTGGAGAAATTGCGGCCGGTCGGGGAATGCCGCGGCCCAGCCGAGCAGCAGGTCGTGCTGTACGTCGGGGTCAGCGTTTTCGTTGATGGTGATGCCGGCGGTCGTGTGCGGACAGTAGACAATTGCAAGGCCGCTCTGTACGCCGCTGTCCAGAATAACTTCCCGCAGGCTGGCGGTCACGTTATACATGCCCTCACAGTCGGTGCGAAGGGAAATTTCCTTGGCTTCCATGCTCACTCACTCCTGTTCTCGTGCAGATAGGTCGCTTCCAGGTCGGACAGATGCAGCTTGACCGCAAGAGGGTATTTCTCATACGCATGCGCCAGCGCAAAGCTGCCGCCGCGCACCGAATCGTCAAACCCGCCCATGTGCCAGCGTACCGCCATGGCCTCCTCGGTTTTTAGGCGCAGGAAACGCTCGATGAGGTAGACCGATTTTTCGCCGTGCCCGTAAGGGAACTGGTCGTCGACGGCATAGACCGGCACCTTTTCCCATTCGCCGTGGTCGTTTTTGCGGTTGCGCAGCTCGGTTTTGTAAAAGCCTGCTTTGCACAGGTCGTGCAGGAGCGAGACAAGTGTGAAACTCTCCAGATTGTCGGTTTCCGGATTGTAATGCTTGGAAATTAGCACATTATAGACGTTGAGTGAGTGGTCGAGCAGACCGCCCTCGTACGCTGCATGAAAGCGGGTGGATGCAGGCGCGGTGAAAAAGTCGGTTGTCTCCATCCATGCGAGCAGCTTATCTGCGCCCGGCCGGTGGATATTTTTTTGATAGGTTTCGATAAACAGTTCTTTATTGGTCATTTTGTTCCTCCATTTGGGCGCGGGCAAAGGCCAACAGTGCTTGCCGCGTGTTGTCCAACGTGCCGTCCACGACGGCGTCGAGCAGGCTGTGCAGCATTTGCCCGACCGCAGGGCCGTGCAGGCCGAGCGCGGTCATATCGTTTCCGTTGACTGCAAGCTGCCGCAGTGAAAGACAGGCGTCCTGCATGAGCACTTCATTTAACCGTCGTTCGGTTTCCCATAGCGCCGCCACATTTTCCGGGTGTGTCCCCTGTCCGACCGCATCGCCCTTTTTGATTGCCAGCAGGTCGCGGAAACGCTCTTCCCCGATTTGCACCAGACGGCGGCGCACCAGCTTGTCGTTGTCTCCCAGCGGGCGGTCGTGCTGTTCGACCAGCAGCAGAATGCGTGCTGTCTGCTCATTGGAAAAGCGCAGACGACGCATAAGCGATGCTGCGATGTCGCGGCTGACCCCCGGGTGGCCGTAAAAATGGCCGACACCGTTTTCATCCACGGTTTTACAGGCGGGCTTGCCGCAGTCGTGCAGCAGCATTGCCCAACGCAAACAGGGTTCGGCGGGCGTCTGCCCGACCGCGCGGGCACTGTGCTCCCAGACATTATATAGATGGTAAGGGTTTTGCTGCGCGCAGTCCACCATCGGGGCAAGCTCGGGCAGCACTGTCGTTAAAATGTCGGAAAAGTCCCGCAGCGCGCGTATCGCAAACCGACCGCACAGCATGCCGGTCAGCTCTTCGCGAATGCGTTCGGCTGCAATCAGGGCCAACCGCCCTACCTGTCGCCGCATGGCGGCAGCGGTTTGCGTTTCGACCGCAAAGCCCAGCTGCGACGCAAAGCGCACGCCGCGCAAAATGCGCAGCGCATCCTCCTGAAAGCGGGCATCCGGGTCGCCCACCGCGCGCAGTATGCCGTCCTGCAAATCATCCAGCCCGCGAAACGGGTCGCACAAGCCGCGTTGTGGATGCCACGCCATCGCGCCGACGGTGAAATCCCGCCGCGCAAGGTCAGCGGTCACATCGGGCACAAAGCGCACCCCGTCCGGGTGCCGCCCGTCCGAATAGCCGCCGTCCGCACGGAAAGAGGTGATTTCCAGCGGGCCGCTGTCGGTCAGTATGGTCAGCGTGCCGTGCTTGAGGCCGGTTTCGAGCACCCGTTCGCCCGCGAACACCGTCTGCATCTGGGCAGGCTTAGCCGCTGTGCACAAATCCCAGTCATGCGGCTCCGCGCCGCGCAGACTGTCGCGCACACAGCCGCCGACCGCCCAGGTTTCATATCCCGCGTCCTCCAGCTGCGCAATGGCGCGTGCTGCGTGTGCGGGCAGATCAATCACGGTTTTCCTCTTTCTGATGCAGCTTATAGGATGTGCCGTCCGGGTTGATTACCACGGTGTTGTCCAGCTGGGATTTCAGGCTCTGGCGAAAGCCTGCAACATATTCCGCGCGCAGCGCCTGCTGCTCGGCTTTTTCCTCTTCGGTCAGTCCCTCGTTCTTGGCTTTTTTGGCAAGCGCATTGATGCGCGCAATTTTTTCATCGGTCATAGCCGTATTCCTCCGTTAGATTTGGATATGTCCTTATTATAGCAAACAGCGCGCGCAAAGTCGAGCGAAGGATGTGCATGCTTGACCGACTTTTCCCAGCGTGATACAATACTCTTGTGTCAAAAATCCCTGCAAAGGAGTTTTATAGATGAAAATTGAAACCAAATGCCTGCATGAGGGCTACAAGCCTGAAAACGGCGGTCCGGGCGTGATGCCCATCGTCCAGTCCACCACCTATCGCTTCGATTCGACCGCACACATTGCGGGCCTGTTCGATATGCCGACCGAGTTTATGTACTCGCGCTTTGCCAACCCGACTTGCGACGCGGTTGAAAAGAAAATCGCCGCGCTGGAAGGCGGCGCAGCTGCGATGCTGACTTCGTCCGGTCAGGCGGCCAGCCTGCTGTCCATTCTCAACCTGTGCTCAGCGGGTGACAGCTTTATCGCAGCGTCCACCATCTACGGCGGTACGATTAACCTGTTCGGCGTAACGCTCAAAAAGTTCGGTATCGAGTGCATCTGGGCGGATGCGGAAGCCTCTGAGGAGGAAATTCAGAAACTGTTCAAGGAGAACACTAAGGCGGTGTTCGGTGAAACGCTGGCAAACCCGGCGCTGACTGTGTTCGACATTGAAAAGTGGGCGAACATCGCGCACAAAAACGGTGTGCCGCTGATTGTAGACAATACGTTTGCCACCCCGATTCTGTGCCGCCCGATTGAGTGGGGCGCGGATATCGTTATCCATTCGACCACCAAGTACATGGACGGCCATGCCGTACAGGGCGGCGGTGTGATTGTGGACAGCGGCAAGTTTGACTGGGCGGCTTCGGGCAAGTTCCCGGATTTCACCGAGCCGGATGAAAGCTATCATGGCGTCGTTTATACCCGCGACTTCGGCAATATCGCTTACATCATCAAGGCGCGTATGCAGCTCATGCGCGACTTCGGCTGCTATCCGGCGGCACACTCGGCATTCCTGCTCAATCTTGGGCTGGAAACTCTGCCTGTGCGCATGAAGCAGTATTGTGAGAACGCGCTGACGGTGGCAAAGCATCTGGAAAAGTCGGATAAGATTCTCTCTGTTCGCTATCCCGCGCTGCCGGGCAACGAGCATTACGAGCGCGCGCAGAAGTACCTGCCGCTTGGCACTTCGGGTGTCATGAGCATCGATATCAAGGGTGGCCGCACGCCTGCAATGAAGTTCATGGACAGCGTAAAGCTGGCCTGCAACGAGGTGCATGTCGCGGATATCCGCACCTGTGTGCTGCATCCGGCATCGGAAACCCATCGCCAGCTGACCGATGAGCAGTTGGTTGCCGCGGGCATCGAACCGGGTCTGGTGCGGTTGTCGGTCGGCCTCGAGAACGTCGAGGATATCATTGCCGATATTGATCAGGCGCTGGCGCAGCTGGACTGAGCGTAAGCTCTGCGTGGTTTTCTCTATAGCAATCGTGTAAAAGCGGGCCGCATGCTGCGGCCTGCTTTTTTCGTGTGTGTATGGGCGATGTAAAAATAGGGAAAGCGGAGGGAAGAATCGCAGATGACTTCCTCGGATGGAAAAAATTTTAACGATACCTGTATGCGTGAAAGCAGTCGGAGGCCGGAAAATTCATAGACATTTACTCGAATATATGATATACTGACGCTATCGGGCAACATTTTGTTCGATATGCAAAAGTATGAAAGAATTGGATTTATTGATAACTAATATCAAATAAAAAAATCTATTAAATTTCATAAAATACTATTGACAATTCTGCGGAACGATACTATACTGAAGATGTTCCGATTAGAGAAAGGAAGGAACGACTTGAGAATCACACATGAAGCGGATTATGCAATCCGCGTGACCTATTGCCTGGCGCTGGCAGGGGGCAAACAGTGTGCAAAAGATGTGGCAGAGTCGGCGGGCGTAACGCTGCGCTTTGCACTTAAGATTTTGCGCAAGCTGACCCAGTCCGGTATCACCAAGTCCTACAAGGGCGTGGCAGGCGGGTACGAACTCAATCGGCTGCCTTCTGAAATCTCTCTTGGTGAGATCATTGAATGCATTGACGGGCCGATTGCAATCAATCACTGTCTGGCCAATGAATTTCAGTGTACTCGTGTAGGCAACCGGAAGGAATGCGATTTTCATCGCGTGTTCTCCGAGATCAACCGGTCTCTGCGGGAGCAGCTTTGTTCCATCACGATGGATCGTTTTCTTCCGTCCCCAAAATAAAATCATTTAAAAAGGATATTAGGAGGAAAAAATCATGAAGAAGTTTGTTTGTTCCGTATGCGGTTATGTTTACGAAGGCGAAGCAGCTCCGGCTGAGTGCCCGGTTTGCCACGCTCCGGCTGAGAAGTTCAAGGAGCAGTCCGGTGAGAAGACCTGGGCGGCTGAGCACGTTGTCGGCGTAGCACAGGGCGCTCCGGAAGACATCATGAAGGATCTGCGTGCAAACTTCGAGGGCGAGTGCACCGAGGTTGGCATGTATCTGGCAATGGCTCGCGTTGCACATCGCGAGGGCTATCCGGAAATCGGCCTGTACTGGGAGAAGGCTGCTTACGAGGAAGCAGAGCATGCTTCTAAGTTTGCGGAACTGCTGGGCGAAGTTGTAACCGACTCCACCAAGAAGAACCTCGAGATGCGTGTCGAGGCTGAGAACGGTGCTACCGCTGGCAAGTTCGACCTGGCAAAGCGCGCTAAGGCTCTGAACCTGGACGCAATCCATGATACTGTACATGAGATGGCTCGCGACGAGGCTCGTCACGGCAAGGCTTTCGAGGGCCTGCTGAAGCGTTACTTCAACAAGTAAGAAAGTCTGTATATCCGTGCTGGAGCCAGTCTCGGTAATGGCGAAAAGCCAATGATTTCAGCGGTTTTCGGCACAAAAGATACGCAGTAACAGAAATGCGGTTCACAGTAAAGTGTGAGCCGCATTTTTGCGTCTATATGCTGGCCCAGCAAAATCCGTGGGCACTTTGTGGGCACTTTTGCCCTCTCCCCCTCGTTTTTCAAAAAGTGCCCACAAAAATGCCGAAAAACCCAGACGCCATGCGGGTTTGATGGCACTTCACCTAACTAAAATCTGTGGGCACTTTTTTGCCGTCATTCTTTTCGGCTGATATACTCTCATTAGAAAATCATTCTATGGGAGGACTCTGACATGAAAGGCAGCATACGAAAACGAAAGAACAATGCTTGGTCATACCGTATTGATTTGGGCTTTGTAGACGGCAAGCGCAGACAGGTCGAAAAAGGCGGCTTTAAGAGCGAACGCGAAGCCACCAAAGCCATGCAGGATGTACTGTATCATCTGAACAACACCGGTGACTATGTGGAGAACAAGAAAATCTCGTTTCACACCGTCTACGAGGAGTTCATCGAGCGTGAGGGCAAGGCCACCAGAGCCTATGCGACCTTGAAGAAATATGATTCCCTCTACCAAACCAATGTAGATATGAGCAGCCGCATCATGCTGTTCGACATCTTCGATTTAGGCAGTCAGCTCAAGACCGTGGGAATGCTTGTCATGCTGGACGCGATTTTGAACCGCGTCATTGAGAACCACCGGCGCGGACGGCGCACATGGATCTACATCGACGAAATTTACCTGTTCTTCGCCAACGAGTACAGCACCGGCTTTCTGGAGGAGAGCTGGAAGCGTTTTCGTAAGAAAAATGCCGCCGCGACCGGCATCACGCAGAATGTCACTGACTGCCTGCGCTCTCCCACAGCGAAAAATATGCTGGCGAACTCGGAGTTTCTGCTGATGCTGTCACAGGCTCCCACCGATCAGGAGGAGCTGGTGCGGATGCTCCGCATTTCGGAAGAACAGCTCGGCTACATCAATAATGCTGAGTCGGGACATGGGCTAATCAAGGTTGGCGGCGCACTGGTGCCGTTCATCAACCAGTTCCCGCGGGGTACTGCGTTGTACCGTCTGATGACGACAAAGCCGGGAGAGTCGCTGTGAAAGAGATAAGAACACGCCCCAAAGGCCGGGACATCCAGACCCGGCAGACCACAGCGTTTCTCCCCAAGCAGGCGGCGAAGGTGCTGCGAGAGAACGCAGCCCGTCGTCAGCTCACGGCCAAAAACACAGAGCAGCAGGAAGAAGCGCAGTCTGTGTTCTCGGAACCGGCAAGCCGGTTTGAGACTACCGCACAAAGAGCGGCAGAGATCAGCGCACGGACAGCGTTCCGCTCCGGCAAGGCGCTGGCGCAGAAGCAGTTTGACCGCGCCGTTATTTCCACCAAGCCGAAAGAGAGGGTGGAAAATGCGGCTCCTCTGCGTCAGAGCGATCCGCCGCAAGTCACGCGCGTCAAGCGGAGATTTCGGCAGGAGCAGGCGGAAAAGCAGACCGAACGCCGCCGGGAAACGGTGGTGCAGGAAGCAAAACAGGAGGCCTTTCGGGTGCAGGACGATTTTGCGTTGCAGGAGCATCGCTTTACGGATACGCCCTCCTCTGTCCCTGTCGATACGCCGAGTGTGCATACGCACCGGCGCAGGGAAACCGCATCGACACCGCCCCAAAAAGCAGAAAAGCCGCCCCGTGAACTGATGTTCACAGGGCGGCAAACGCAGTCCATGCGTCAGCAGGCGGCGGCGAAAGCGCAGGCACAGGTCGCAGCGAAAACAAAAGAGAAAATGCAGCAGCAGTTCGTGCAGGAAACCGCACAAAGGACCGCACAGACGGCAAAACGCACCGCAAAAGGCTTTGTATGGCTTAAAAATGCAGTCATTCGTGCCGGACAAGCAGTGGCACGGGCGGCGGTGGGACTTCTGGGCGGTGCCGGCGCGCTCATTGCGCTGATTTTGGTCATCGGCGGTGCGGCGGCGGTCATCGGGACACCCTTCGGTGTGTTCTGGTCGGGCAATGACAGCGATGCCCAGTCTGTGCCGCAGGCGGTGGCGCGCATCAACAGCGAGTTCGCCGCCGAAATCAGCCGGATACAGGTCGAGAACCCGACCGATAGCGTAGTAATTCACCGGGAGCCGGACGGCGGCAGTGACCTTACCATCCACAACTGGACGGACATCATCGCGGTATTTGCGGTGAAAACTGCCGGTGCGGATGCCGATGCTGCAGATGTTGTGACCATCGATGAGGAGCGCATCGACCTCATCCGGCAGGTGTTCTGGGATATGAACGCGGTGAGCTGGTATGTGCAGACCATCGAGCATGAGGACAACACCGAAACCATCCTCCATATCACGATCACAAGCAAAAAAGCGACCGAAATGCCCGACATCTATCATTTCAGCAAGAGCCAGCGCGAAGCACTGACCGAGGTGCTGAAGCCAGAGTACGCGCAGATGCTTGCTGAACTGGTCGGCACCTATGGCGGTGAGGTCAGCTTAGACGAAGCGCAGATTCGTGCCATGCTTGCTGCTATGCCGAAAGATGTTTCAGCACAGCGGAAAGCGGTGGTGGAGAAAGCCTACTCCCTGCTCGGCAAGGTGAACTATTTCTGGGGTGGCAAAAGCAGCGCCATCGGCTGGGACTCCCGCTGGGGAACACCCACCCGCGTGACCGCGCCGGGAAGCCGCAGCACGGGGACAGTCCGTCCTTACGGGTTGGACTGCTCCGGTTTTGTGGACTGGGTATTCCACAATTCGCTGAACTATGTCATCGGTCATGGCGGCGGTGCGGCCAGTCAGCACGGCTACTGCAAACCGATCTCATGGAGCGAAGCCCTGCCGGGTGATCTGGTGTTCTATCCGGGCGACTCCCATGTGGGCATTTTCGTTGGCAAAGACGAGAGCGGCAGCCCGCTCATCATCCACTGCGCCAGTTCACAGAACAATGTGGTGCTGACCGGTTTGCAGGGGTTTACGAGTATCGGCAGACCGGATTGCTTTTCGTAAACGGCTATGAAAGGATTCGAATCAGACCGACTTTTTATGTTACTTATCGTCATCTGCACCGATGTGGGCTTAATATCCGAAGTGACAAGAATTGTTCATCTGTCCCACTGCTCGTGTGTATTTGATTCATGGTTATTCTTCTATGTCATTTACGGTGTTAGATTTGAAAAAACTGTTTGCGTTCGATCACAGGAGAATCACTTGACCGCTTATTTCGCAGGATCTATCGTGACATAGACAGTCAGCTTATTCTGCCCCACATCGATCCAATCCATGGGCTGGGTACAATCATAATCGTAGTACAGCTGATAGCCCTCCATGGCGTCAAATTCCACCTCCGTGGACTTATCCACCTGGAAAGCCTGTTCCTCAGAATTCTCTTTTCCGGGATTGATGATCACGTTCAGATAGCAGGCGTCGTCCGGGAACAGAATATTCATAGCCGCCTGCTCCTCCATGAGCCGGGGTTCATCGTAGAGAATATTGCTGCGGGTCACGGAGACTACGCTGCCGTCCTCTGCACTATGCTCCGTCACCTCCATGCCGGTGATGAGGCCGGTCGCATCGTCGATAAAGTAAATGACCTCGCTGTTGACCCCTGTCAGGCCATTCTGCCTGGCGGCGGTCAGGGTGGTGGTTCGCCTACTCCGTGCTGTCAGCCTTGTCCGCCACGGTCTCATAGTCACACGGTTGACGTGCCAGCCAGCGGCCAGACACCATGGCTTCATACTCAGAAGCCGGACACAG
>NZ_JBQKJR010000072.1:0-14297 GCF_052117165.1 Agathobaculum sp. LCP25S3_E8 | reverse complement strand
TTTGCTTGCTCCTTTCGAATGTTTGTGTGGTAACTTCATTCTACCAGAGCCTGCAAGCTATGTCTTCTTTTATGCGATTTTCAATTTGCGCAACTTATTGTACCTTATCTGCGTTTTCATCCTAAGATTTGATCGGTAACACTAGGCTTTACGATACAATTTATATTCCAAAAGACTGCATTTCCGCCAACTGTTCTATTTTTGTTTTTGCCTTCTGCAAACTCTGACAAATCAACTCGATTTTACCGGGCTCACAGCGGAAGAGCGGGACGGATACGCTGAGCGCGGCAAACACCTTCCCACCCTGATACAGCGGAAGTGCCCAGCAAGCCAGCTGAGGGGTGGATTCTTCCCGCTCGGAAGCCATGCCGCCGTTCCGGATGTCACTAAGCTGGCTGAGTAAAGCGGAAATATTGGTGATGGTGTGTGAAGTCAAGCGGGGCAGCCCGTTTGCATATAATTCCCGGACTTCCGTATCGGTCAGTCCGCTGAGCAAGGCTTTGCCGATGGCGGTCGCGTTAGCGGGCAGCCGGTTCCCGACTCGAGAAATCATTCGTATGGCTTCGGGTGAATCTTCCTTGGCGATGTAAAGCACGTTGCCTTGATCCAGAACACCTAGCTGACAGGTTTCCTGACAGGCCGCTACCACCTGTTTGATGACATCGGTAAAGGCCATGATGCCGCTGTTGAGAGCGTAAGCGGAGCCAAGAACCAGCGAACTCGGGCCAATCATATATCGGGTGGTTCCAAAACGTTGCTGCAAGTACTGTCGCTGCTCTAAAGTATGAACGATAGGAAATAAACTACTCTTGGGTGCACTCAGTGCTTGGGCCAATTCGGTCAGGGTCATCCCATCCGATGCGGCAGATAAGCACTCCAGAATATCTAGAACGCGAATGGTGGCACGGTGCAACTCTTGTGCCATTATCACATCTCTCCTTCCACTCAAGTGAATGATTTTATCGTAGTTTCTCGGTGATGATATTATAATTTTATATTTTATCAAAATTTGCTTCTTTTTGCAATCAATCCTGCCAAAGTGTCTAAAATATAACAAAAATTATGCCTATATCTACATCTCTTATTGGTTAATTTTTATATAAGCTGTTCTGAATACCAAATATATGGTTTGAAAACCGAACAGGCTTGTGATATAATAAGCTCAACACAAGAAAACCTGATGTATCAGCAGTCTATTTGCCGCTGATAGGGTTTAAAAACGCAAAACGCTTCAAGAATCGTGCGTATAGAGGCTAACTGCTGTGATACAGCAGGATTTCCGTGCGATGAGTCACAGAAATGTATTATTCGGAGGAATATGCGTTGGGTTTTGGCTGAATGAGCAGGCGCGTTGCTTGGTATGAAATTGATGCGACACGGATGGAGAGTCACCGTGTATATGCGCTGCAATTTCTGATGCTTATCCATGAACAGGACACAGGACAAAACCTGTGAAAGAGCAGGGACGGTTATCCGACATGCCTCGTATCGGATGGAAAATCGACAATCCCTGTGCCGTGAAGAGGATACACGGTATTGTGACATGGATAAGAATCTTGAAGATGTGGAGGTGAGGCGATCGACCTGCACCGGATTCCGCTTTTGCGGTTCGGAGCGAAATCGGTTATGTAACACGGCACAATACATTTTTAGAGAAGGTGAAAACTATGGATCTAGTTGTTCTGATTGGTTCCTTTTTTGTAATGCTGTTCTTGGGAATCCCAATCGCGTTTGCCCTGTGTCTGTCCTCGGTTCTGTATCTGGTACTCTATTCCAATGTACCGCTTATCATTGTCGCGCAGCAGATGCTCAAGGGCGTTGACTCATTTACCTTGCTGGCGATTCCGTTCTTCGTTATTGCCGGATGTTTGATGCAGGGCGGCGGTATATCACGTCGTATCGTTGACTTTGCAAAAAAACTGGTTGGCTGGATACCTGGCGGCATGGCGGTTGTTGATATTGTCGCAAGTATGATTTTTGCTGCAATGACCGGTGCAGGCGCTGCCACGACTGCTGCGGTCGGCGGCATTATGATCCCCTACATGAAAGAAGAGGGCTATGATGCAGGCTTCGCCAGCGCTATTCAGACCGTAGGCGGCGTATTCGGTCCGATCATCCCGCCCAGCATTCTGATGGTTCTGTATGCAGTTGCCTCCAATGAGTCGGTAAGTGATATGCTGCTTGCTGGTTTGGTGCCCGGTCTGCTGTTAGGTCTGATTTTGATTTTGGTTGTCGTTGCACAGTGCATTAAGAAGGGTTACCGCGGCACCGGAAAATTCCATCTGGGCGAAGCGGTCAAGTCCTTCGGACATGCGTTCTTCGCTCTGTTGGCTCCGGTTATCATTCTGGGAGGTATCTACTCCGGTAAGACCACGCCGACCGAGGCATCTGCAATCTGCTGCTTCTACTGCTTGATCATTGGTCTGTTCGTTTACAGAGAGATTAAGATCAAGGATGTCTGCAAAATTGTTTGCGGTGGCGTAAAAAGTGCTGCAGGCATCATGCTTATCGTAGCAGCAACGCAGGTTTTTGGCTGGGTTATTACCCGTGCAGGTATTCCTCAGACCATTGCAACCATGTTTACCTCTTCCATCAGCAGCCCGCTTCTCTTTGTCTTTGCAGTCGTTATCATCCTTCTGGTCGCCGGTTGCTTTATCGATGCGGTTCCGGCTTTGCTGATTTTTGCACCTATTTTCTGCCCCACCGCGCAGGCGTATGGTATTAACTTGGTTTACTTTGGTGTAATTATGGTTATCGTACTTTGCATCGGCCTGGCAACGCCTCCGGTTGGTATCAAC
Organism: Agathobaculum sp. LCP25S3_E8; assembly: GCF_052117165.1. NCBI lineage: Bacteria > Bacillati > Bacillota > Clostridia > Eubacteriales > Butyricicoccaceae > Agathobaculum > Agathobaculum sp. LCP25S3_E8. The sequence continues at coordinate 11,499 of NZ_JBQKJR010000072.1, read as the reverse complement.
CTGTATGTCGCTTCCAGCGTGGGCGGTCAGCCGGTACATAAGATCATCCCCCACCTGCCCATCCCGCTGCTGGCTATCTTTGCCGGCACTCTGCTGGTTATTCTGATTCCTGATATTGTGACTTTCCTGCCTAATATGATGAGCGCTGCCGGCGGCTGAGTCGGTATCCGCTGATTGGCTAAATCATCTATGAGTTTTATTATTAATGAAAAGGAGATAATAAGATGAAGAAAAAGAATGTAGTGGCATTTGGACTGGCGCTTAGCATGGCGCTGACGATGACGGCTTGCTCCAGCGTTGGTACCCCTGTTGATACCTCTAAGAGCTCTGCAAATGTGCCGGAAGCCGGCCCGGTTGCTTCGGGCGAGATCACCGGTGATAGCATGACCATCAGCCTGTTCGCAGGTTCTATGGCTGAGAATACGCCGGCAGGCGGTGCGCTGGCTATCATGGCGGATTACATCAACGCTTACTCTGACGGTACCATCACTGCAGAGGCGTTCTATGATACCGCGCTGGGCGACGCAACCTCGATGGTTCAGGGCTTGCAGCAGGGCACGGTAGACATCGGTGTAGCCGGTACTTCTTACTTCTCTAACCTCGTTCCTGAAATTGATGTATTCCAGCTGCCGTTCCTGTTTGACGATCTGGAGTCCGCGCGTGCAGCAACTGCCGGCCCGGCCGCAGATGCGATCAACGCTAAGTTCGAAGAGAACGGCATTATTGGCCTGTCCTTCTGGGAGAACGGCTTCCGTGAGCTGACCAACAACGTCCGTCCCATCACCACCCCGGCTGACATGGAAGGCATTAAGATGCGTACGCTGGCTTCCGATGTTCAGATTGCTACTTGGGAGGCAATGGGCGCCCTGACCACCAGCATTGACTCTTCCGAGCTGTACACTGCACTGCAGCAGAACACCGTAAACGCGCAGGACAACCCGCTTCACGAGATCGTATCCCGTAAGTTCTACGAGGTACAGCCGTATGTGACGCTGACCGATGCGGTTTACACTCCTCTGTACATGGGCATGAGCAAGAGCACCTGGGATAAGATGTCTGAATCGCAGCAGAACCTGATCCAGGAGGCTGCTGACGTAGCGCGTGAGGAGCAGCTGAAGCTGGTAGACGAGGCACAGGCTTCTGCCCTCCAGACCCTGATCGACAATGGCTGCGAGATCGTTGAAAACCCCGATAAGGAAGCATTCCGTGAAAAGGCAATTCCGGTTTGGTCGATCTTCACCGACGTATATGGTACGGAACTGGTAGATATGATTCAGAATGAGCAGGACACTGCCGCCTAATCGGACTCTTTTCTGGAAAAGGAGAAGGTTTTTATGAGAAGAATTGTTGATTTAACATTGCCTATCGTAGAGCACTGGCGGTATGGATTCAAGGTCACTCCGGTTCGTACCCATGCAAACGGCGATCCTTGGCAGTGTGTTGCCTATAATTTACAATCTCACTGGTACACGCATGTTGATGCACCGCTGCACTTTGACCCCAATGGGAAGGATCTGGATGACTATCCGATTCAGGATTGGGCTATCACCGATTGCCTGGTGCTCGACCTGTCGGCTTGCGGCGATAACACCGCGATCACCGGTGAAATGCTGGAGAAGGCAAACGAGCCGTATAAGGACAAACATTTCGACAGCCTTCTGATTCGTACCGATCGTCCGAATAAGGTGGATTTCAAGACTACGGACTTCTGGGATAATTCTCCGTATCTGACTGAGGACGCAGGAATCTGGATTCAGAATTATGCGCCCAAGGTGGTCGGCTATGACTTCCCGCAGGACTATTCCATTCGGCAGCATCGCTTCATCAAGCCGGGTGAGGAGTATCCGCCGCAGCCTGTGCATGAGCATGTACTGAAGCAGGGTCAGATTCTGCAGATTGAGTACATGACCAACCTGTGGGAGGTCGGTTCTGACACCTGTCAGTTAATCGCACTTCCACTGAATACCAAACATGCTGACGGCAGCCAGATTCGTGTGATTGCCGTGGTAGAAGAATAAGGAGATGTCGCTATGAAAAAATCCGCTAAGATTTTCTCGGCGGCGGAGACACTGTTCGGTTTTATCGGCGTCGTTATGATTCTGGTCGAGACCTACGCGGTACTGGCGCGTAACGTCCTGATCGTTTCCACGCCGTGGGTAGATGAGCTGCTCAAGCTGCTCTTCGTTTGGATCGTATTTGTTGGCTCTGCATTGGCGTTTCAAACCGATGAGCTGATTTCTCTGACGCTGCTCGAGGATAACGCCAAGGAGAAAAAGAAGATGGTGAAATATACTATCTTCAAGATGATTCAGTATGCAGTCGCTTTGTTTGTTTCCGCGCTGCTGGTTACTCAGATGTATACCATCATCACCACGCAAATGTCGACTGGTGAGGCTAGTACCGTTATGAAGTACCCGTTGTGGGTGCTCAACAGCGGTATTCTGGTTGGTATGGCTCTTATCGTGATCATGAGTGTGATCAAATTGGTGCAGTGCATCAAGTTCCTTGCCAATGGGAATAAGTCCGAGACTGCTGACTGATCTGTCATAAAATGGTCCCATTGAATGCTCAGATACGAACGTTCAATGGGACTTTTTACTTCACAGTCTGTTCGGACCGGAAAAAACGGGCGGAGTCCGTCCGAATGAAAGCATATTGTACACGCAAGACAAAAGAATGCAGATGAGGAGGAATTATTCATGAGTGAGTTTACTGGAAAACCCATTCTCGCAGTGCCGTTGGGTGACGCTGCCGGCATTGGCCCCGAGATTATCGCAAAACTGTGCGCCAACGGTTTTCTGATGGAGTATGCCAAGCCGATCATCGTCGGTGACGAGAGCGTACTCAAGCGCGGCATGAAGGATACGAAATCTGATTTTACTTATGTCGTCAAGGAGACGATGGAGGACGCTGTGGAGGAGGCCAAGAAGGAGACTTCTCTGGTGCTGCTCAACACCAAGAGTCTGGACGCTTCCACCGTCGAGATTGGCGTTGTTTCCGCGATCAACGGTAAAGAAGAGGCCGACAATCTGGTTATGATCATGAACGCCTGCAAGAAGGGTCTGGTCGAGGGTTTCTGCTTCGGACCGCTCAACAAGGCGGCGATGAAAAAGGGCGGCTACAACTTTGAGAGTGAGCACGAGCTGTTTGCGCAGGAATTGGGCGTTGCCGACCGGCCGCATGGCGAGATGAACGTGCTGGATGGTCTGTGGACCTCCCGCGCGACCAGCCATATCCCGCTCAAGGATGTTAGCGCGCATCTGACACCGAAGACGGTAGGCGATGCCATCAATCTGGCCTATGAGACTCTGAAGCGCGCCGGCTATGAGGATCCGAAGGTAGCCATCGCTGCAATCAATCCGCACGGCGGTGATAGCGGCACCTGTGGACGTGAGGAAATTGATGTGCTCCAGCCTGCTGTTGCCAAGGCAAACGCCGAGGGCAAAAGCATCGTTGGCCCGTTCCCCTCAGATACGCTGTTCATCCGTGCGTTCAAGGGTGATTTTGATGCCGTGGTTACAATGTACCACGATCAGGGCCAGATTGCACTCAAGCTCAAAGGCTTTGAACGCGGTATCACAGTAGCCGCAGGCCAGCCCTATGCCATCACTACCCCAGCGCATGGCACCGCATATGATATTGCTGGTACCGGCACCTGTACGACCTCTGCCTTTGAAGCGGCATACAAACTGTGCGCCAAGATGGCGGTCACCGATCGTACCTATAGAAAGCAGTAACACGCGATTTGACCGGTTGCCTTTCTGCATAATTTGATCTGCTTGCGACTGCATCCGGTTATATGGGGTGCAGTCGCATTTTTTATCCCCTCGGTGGGTATCCGGAAGGGGATGGCACAGCAGCGGTGCAGAAAGTGAGCGAGAGCGCTTTTCATTTCGGATGAGAGAAAAACAGGGCCATGAATGCTCCAAAACAAACCGTGCGTCCGTTCTGTCACCACTGAACGGAAGAAATTCAGAACGGAATGCGACGCTCAAACGGATATTAAGCTGCAAACGGTGGAAATATCTTCGTTTTGTGAGATATGACGAAAAAGCGCGAGGGCAAAATTGACATGTTATGAAAACGGTGATATAATCGAAGAAGATGAAATAAGGAACGCAATTCTTAAATACGAACAAATTGCCGGTCAACGGATGCTTGCCCGGCAAGCGCATACATCCCTTGAGATTCCGCAATCTCCGCAGACGGCTTACGTACCAGTAACCGAACGGTTGGATTGCAAAAAAATATGATAAGTGTCGAATGAGTATGCGAAAGGAGGATTTTTCATTGGAAACCATTACAGATCTGATTAAAGATGTACCGGTGCCGAAGATGGTCAAAATTCGCGAGGTGTTTGACAGCACGCACATTCCCGCGGATCAGATTGCCGAGACCGTTCAGAAGGAACTGTCCCGGGAGGCGCTGTCCAGCCAAATCAAGCCGGGCATGCGCATCGCGATTACCTGCGGCAGCCGAGGCATCAACCATTATGCTACCATGGCGCGCGCGATCGTAGATTTTGTCAAGTCTAAAGGCGCGGAACCGTATATCGTCGCGGCGATGGGCAGCCATGGCGGCGCGACGGCTGCGGGCCAGACACAGATCCTGACGGATTACGGTATCACCGAGGAGAATATGGGCTGCCCGATCAAGAGCTCGATGGAAACGGTTCAGGTGGGTCTGTCTGGTGTGCGTAAGCAGCCGGTTTTCGTGGATAAGAATGCTTCGGAGGCCGACGGCATTATTCTGTTTAACCGTATTAAGCCGCACACTTCTTTCCGCGGACGCTATGAGAGCGGCCTGGTGAAGATGATGGCGATCGGACTGGGCAAGCAGCATGGTGCAGAGAGCATCCATCATCAAAGCCCGGCCATCATGCACGAGCTGGTGGAGGAGTATGGCCGCACCATCATGGAGAACTGCCCGATTCTGGGCGGCATTGCCATCATTGAGAACGCATATGACGAGACCTACCTCATTCGCGGTTTGACGACCGAGGAGATCATCACCGAAGAGCCGAAGCTGCGCGATCTGTCCTATCAGACCATTGCGCACCTGCTGTTTGACAAGTGCGATGTTCTGGTTGTCGATAAGATTGGCAAGAATATTTCGGGCGACGGCATGGACCCTAATATTTCGGGCCGTTTTGTTCAGCCTAAGTACTGCTCGGGCGGTATTGAGGCGGAAAAAGTGGTCATTCTTGACCTGACCGACGAGACCCATGGCAACGCGCAGGGCATTGGTCTGGCGGAGGTCACGACGCGCAGACTGTTCAATAAGATGAAGCTGGAAATGACCTACCCGACCGGCGTTACCAATACCTTCCTGCACCTGATGAAGATTCCGATGATCATGGACAATGACCGTGAGGCGTTGCAGCTGGCGCTGTGCTGCTGCCCGGACGCGGAGGATCAGGACAATATGAAGATGATTCGCATTCCGGACACCGCACACATTGAATACATCGAGATTTCCGAAGGTCTGCTGTCTCTGGCAAAGGCAAATCCCAACATTGAGATCCTGTCCGAGCCGTATGACCTGCCCTTTGACGCAGAGGGTAACCTGTTCTGATGAACTTCCCGTTCAAGGCGTTCTCTGTGGACAGAGAGGGGCCGGCAGCGGCGGGCCTTCACGGTCCGGGAAACTCCGGTTTCCGCCCCTCTGATTTTGAAAATTGTGGCCGTGGGCCATACAAAGGAGCGAAAAATATATGCTGAATGCCATGATGATTGACGAGAAGGACAATGTGGCAGTAGCCATTGAACCGATTTCCAAGGGGGATACGGTCTCTTTTCTATGCAATGGCGAGGAAAAGCAGCTGACCGCGCGTGCGGATATTACCATTTATCATAAGCTGGCCATCCGGGATATTGCATGCGGAGAGCCGGTTGTCAAATATGGGGAGCATATTGGCGTTGCAACCTGCGACATCCACACCGGCGATCATGTCCATGTGCATAATGTGGTAGGCCGTCGGGAAAACCCGGAAGAAAAAGAATAGGAGGACAGACATGACTTTTTATGGATATCAGCGGCCTGACGGCCGCGTGGGCGTACGCAATAAGGTGCTGATCCTTCCTGCCAGTGTCTGTGCTTCGGATACCGCCCGTATCATTGCCCAACAGGTAGATGGCGCAGTCACCTTTAACAATCAACTTGGCTGCTCGCAAGTCGCTTCCGATCAGCAATATGTTATGGATGTGATGGCGGGTTATGCTGCCAATCCGAATGTTTATGGAACGGTTGTTGTCTCGCTCGGGTGCGAAAACTGTCAGATGGATTTGGTGGTCAAGGCCATTCAGGAGCGCACCAACAAGCCGATCCGACAGGTTATCATTCAGGAAGTCGGCGGCACGCTCAAGGCAGCGGATATCGGCGTGCGATATGCCAAAGAACTGACGGCACAGGCCTCTCTGCTGCAAAAAATACCCTTCCCCATGTCCGAGCTGATCATCGGAACCGAATGCGGTGGCTCCGATCCCACCAGCGGCCTGGCGGCCAATGTGCTGATCGGGGAAATGAGCGATCGCATCGTTGCGGCGGGCGGCACCTCGATCCTGTCCGAGACTACTGAGTTTATCGGCGCCGAGCATATTCTTGCCCGCCGCGCAGCAAACAAGGAAGTACACGACCGGATTTTCGAAATCGTTCACCGGTATGAGCGGGCGATGCAGCTGGTCGGAGAGGAAATTCGTGAAGGCAATCCCGCGCCGGGCAACAAGGCCGGCGGCATCACTACGTTGGAGGAAAAATCCCTCGGCTGCATCCACAAGGGTGGTCACAGCCCTATCATGGCAGTTTACGACTATGCCAAACAGGTCAAATCCAAAAGCGGTCTGGTCATTATGGATACACCGGGCAATGATCCGGCTTCGGTTGCTGCTATGGTCGCTGGCGGCGCACAGGTGGTTGTTTTCTCCACCGGGCGCGGTACGCCGACCGGCAATCCCATCGCACCGGTTATCAAAATCACCGGCAACCGCCTGACCTTTGCCAAGATGGAAGATAATATTGATGTGGATGCTTCTTCCCTGATTTATGGCGGCAGTCTCCAGCAGTTGGGAGATGACCTGATGCAGCTGGTGTCCGAGGTGGCCAGCGGTAGACAGACCAAGGCCGAAGCGCTTGGTTTTACCGAGATGGCGATTGCCCGTGTCTGCAATTTTGTGTGATTGTTTTCCTTACATATTATTTCGTGGGACTGTTAGTGGATGAAAAATATTTTTTAATACAGGAGATGAATCCTAATGAAGAAAAAATATGCCGTAATGGACGGCAACACTGCTGCCGCTCATGTGGCCTATGCCTTCACTGAGGTTGCGGCGATCTATCCGATCACGCCGTCCTCCCCGATGGCGGAAAAGGTTGACGAGTGGTCTGCAAAGGGTAAGAAGAACCTGTTTGGCTCGACAGTTGACGTTATCCAGATGCAGTCCGAGGCCGGCGCCGCAGGCACCTGCCACGGCTCTCTGCAGGCCGGTGCGCTGACGACGACCTTTACCTCGTCTCAGGGCCTGATGCTAATGATCCCGGCGATGTACGCGATGGGCGGTCAGTTCCTGCCCAACGTCATGCATATCGCCTCGCGTGTGGTCACTTCCAACCATCATTCGATTTTCGGTGATCACACCGACTTCATGACCTGCCGCACCACAGGCTACGCCATGCTGATGTCCTCCTCGCCGCAAGAGGCTATGGATCTTGGTGCAGTTGCACACCTGTCGGCCATCCATGCCAAATATGCGTTCATGCACTGCTTTGACGGCTTCCGCACCTCGCATGAGATGCAGCGCATCGAGGCACTCGATTACGAGGACCTGCGTGGGCTGGTTGATTACGATGCACTCAAGGAATTCCGTGCGCAGGCGCTCAATCCGGAGCATCCGACCAACCGCGGCAACAACGTAAATCCCGACATTTACTTCCAGTGCAAGGAAGGTGCAAATGTCAAGAGCGCCACGGTGCCCGAGACCGTTCAGCACTACATGGACAAGATTAACGAGCTGACCGGCCGCAACTACAAGCTGTTCAACTACTACGGCGCACCGGATGCAGAGGAAGTCGTTGTTGTGATGTGCTCGGCTTCCGAGGCTCTTAAGGAAACGGTGGATTATCTCAATGCTATGGGCCGCAAGGTCGGCATGGTACAGATCCACCTGTACCGTCCGTTCTCGGTCAAGCACTTCGCAGAGGCCATTCCGGCAACCTGTAAGAAGATTGCCGTTCTGGATCGCTCCAAGGAAGTTGGATCGGTTGGTGAGCCGGTATATCTGGATGTATGCACCGCGCTCAATCAGGCCGGCAGAACCGATATTCAGATCGTTGGCGGCCGTTACGGCCTGTCCTCTAAGGACACCACTCCGGGCCAGATGATCGCGGTCTACGACAATCTGAAACAGGATCAGTCCAAGAATAACTTTACCATTGGTATCAACGACGACGTGACCCATACTTCTCTGGAATACAAGGAAGTGGAGATGCCGCATCCGGGCCAGGTCTCCTGCAAACTGTGGGGTCTCGGCGGCGACGGCACGGTGGGTGCGAACAAGAATGCCATTACAACTATCGGCCTGACCGCGAACAAGTACGCACAGGCATATTTCTCTTATGACTCGATGAAGTCGGGCGGCCTGACCCAGTCGCATCTGCGTTTTGGCGATGAACCCATCCTCTCGACTTATCTGGTATCGGCCGCTGACTTTGTCGCTGTTCATGCGCCGACCTATGTCAGCAAATACGATACGACCGAAGACCTCAAGGACGGCGGTATCTACCTGCTCAACTGCCCGTGGAGCGTAGAAGAGCTGGAGACCCGCCTGCCTGCGAAGGTAAAGCGCGATTTGTGCAACAAGCATGCGCAGTTCTACATCATCGACGCGGCCAAGCTCGCAGCCGGGATTGGTCTGGGCAAGCGCACCAACAGCATCCTGCAGGCAGCGTTCTTTGCGCTGACCAAGGTTATCCCGTTGGATGTCGCGGTTGAGGACATGAAGAAGAACAACTATAATTCTTACTTCAAGAAGGCCGGTCAAAAGATCGTTGATATGAACAATCAGGCGGTTGACGTAGGCGTGAGCGCAGCCGTCAAGGTAGACATCCCGGCAAGCTGGGCAGACGCAGTCGATGCTCCTGCACAGGAGATCGAGGCAACGCCATTTGTCAAGGATATTGTACTGCCCATGGATCGCCAGCAGGGCGACAAGCTGCCGGTTTCCGTGTTCCAGAAGTACGGCGTGCTGGATGGCACTTGGGAGAATGGCACTTCGGCTTACGCAAAGCGCGGCGTTGCCACCAAGGTACCCAAGTGGGACGGCAGCAAGTGTGCACAGTGCAACCGCTGTGTGGCAACCTGCCCGCATGCAGCTATCCGTCCGGTTCTGCTGACCGAGGAGGAGAAGGCGGGTGTGCCGGCTTCCTTCGAGACTGTGCCGGCTAAGGGCCTGGGCAAGGATGCACCGGCATACCAGTACCGCATTCAGATTTCCCCGTATGACTGCCTGGGCTGCGGCGTGTGCCTGACGGCTTGCCCGGTCGAGGGTGCGCTGACCATGACCTCGTTTGATGAGATGAAGCCCGAGCAGGAGAACTTCGACAAGGTTGCGATGGACGAGAAGTACTTAAAGCCGGACGTTATCAGCGACAAGAACATGAAGTCCATCCAGTTCTCCAAGCCGTACTTCCAGTTCTCTGCCGCTTGCGCAGGCTGTGCTGAGACGACTTATATCAAGCTGGTCAGCCAGTTGGTTGGTGACCATATGTACATCGGCAATGCAGCGGGCTGCTCGTCTGCATACAGCGGCGGCGCGCCGATTCTGCCGTACTGCAAGGATAACCGCGGCTTTGGCCCGGCTTGGGAGCACTCCCTGTTTGAGGACAATGCAGAGTTTGCCTATGGCTTCTTCCATGCACAGGATGCCATCCGCAAGGAGATCATCATCCGTCTGGAAGCGCTCAAGGAAGCTGGCGTAGCTGTTGATGCGATTGACGCTTATCTGGCAAATTGGGAGGCCAAGGACAAGTCCCGTCAGGTTTCGGACGACCTGATCGCAGCAATGGAAGCTGCCGACAAGACCCCCGAGGTCGAGTTCGTATTGGACAATAAGGAATATCTGACCAAGAAGTCCATCTGGGCGATCGGCGGCGATGGCTGGGCCTATGATATTGGCTTTGGCGGCATTGACCACGTCCTCGCGCAGAATCAGGATGTGAACCTGCTGGTACTGGATACCGAGGTTTACTCGAACACCGGCGGACAGTCGTCCAAGGCGACCCCGACCGCAGCTGTTGCCAAGTTTGCATCGGGCGGCAAGCAGATTGCCAAGAAGGATCTGGGCGCGATCTTCATGAACTACGGCTACGTTTACGTCGCTCAGGTCGCGATTGGCTACGATCAGGCGCAGACCCTCAAGGCCATCCGCGAAGCCGAGTCCTATCCCGGCCCCTCGATCATCATCGCATACTGCCCGTGCCTCGAGCAGCATATCAAGGCTGGCATGAGCTGCACGCAGACTGAGATGAAGAAGGCTGTCGAGTGTGGCTACTGGCAGATCTATCGTTACGATCCGCGCCGCACCGCAGAGGGTCTCAATCCGTTCCAGTTGGATTCTCCCAAGCCGGATACCAGCAAGGTGATGGATTATCTGATGGGTGAAAACCGCTTTGCATCGCTTAAGAATAACTTCCCGGCACGTGCGGATGCACTGTATGAGAAGGCTGTAGCAGATGTTGAGGCGCGTTACGAAAAGTACCGCAAGATGGCGGATAATGCCAACTAATTGTCAGGCCGCTCTCGCAGGTGCATGAAATATAGGCTGTAAGGCGGTATACCGGTCGGGGTGGATGCTGTACTGCATGAAAACATCTCCTACTCTTCACTGGAAGGCGCCCTCACAAACTGTGCCGCAATGGTTTGTCCCATTAGATATGGGAAGGACAGCGGCACAGACTCCCTTTTCTACTTAATCATCATCCACTTCTGACCATACCGCCTTATATAGCGAAGTCAGCCGAAAAAACAAATGCACGTATACCGGTGAAGTCGCCGGTAAAACGAAACGAATAATAGGCACAATACCCCCCTGATGTAGGAATCAGCAACCACATCAGGGGGTATTTCTATGTTGTATATGCGTACGGTCGAGAAACCACGAGCTTAAATGCGTCGTGCTGCCGCGTACAGTGCACCAGAATATCAAAGCGATTAGATTTCGTAAAAGCAGGTCTCCGAACAAACTGAGCTAATCTGGCGAATTCTGAGCGCTTGTGACAGGGTGCTCGCGGTGGCTCGCTTTGGTTGCGCTTATCGAACTGGGGGAGATAGGGAAGAAAGCCTGCGCGCTTTTATGGTCAGGAATGAAAGCGGCCTGTAAAAAAATCCAACTTTTTTGTAAAAAGGTGTTGACAAAAGGCGATGGAGGTAGTATACTAATCGAGCTGCTTCGGTGAGAGGCCGCCAAATCGGAAAGAATTTGAAAGAAATGAAAAAAGTTCTTGACA
>NZ_JBQKJR010000071.1:0-15248 GCF_052117165.1 Agathobaculum sp. LCP25S3_E8 | reverse complement strand
TATAACCATAACCGAATCAAAGAAAAATTGAATGGGTTAAGTCCTGTCCAATACAGAATTCAAAATGGCTTTGCCGCATAACTTTTGTCCAACTTTTGGGGAGCACTTCAATCCGCGGTGCCACCTTGATTCACGGCATGCCCGTGCGCTTAGCAGGATACCAACATATCCCCGGCAAATGACGTCTGCCTGCAACGTCGCAGAATACTCTGTGCAAAGCACATTTGACTGCGCCCTCAGCGGTCCATTTGACAACTTGTTTCTCACCTGACTCTCAGCACCACAGGCTCTCTGTAAAGGCATCATTGCCGTTATCTCCGCTTCAACGGTTTAAATATGAATTTTGGACTATTATACTCCTCTTCATCCTGTATGTCAATGGGTTTGTGAAAATGATTACAAGCAGCCTAGTTCCATATTTCAGCTGTATCTCACCACTCCCTCTTTCGAGTGAACTCCACCGGAGACACAGATGACTAAAAGCGCATCCATGATCGCCTGTCATCTTTTACGCCTTCATCTGCTCTTTATATTCTAAGCACAGCATTGTAATATCGTCAAATTGTGGTGAACCGCTGACAAATTCATCAATATCCAACTTTACCGCCGCAAGCAGTTCCGTCGGAGAGCAATCCACATTTCTACAAAGGGCATCGGTCAAGCGCTTCATTCCATACAGTTCATTGTCTTTGTTCATCGCCTCTGTGACGCCATCTGTATATTGAAAAACTTTATCTCCCGGCGCCAACTGCATGCTGCCTGATTGGTACTTTATCCCCTCCAAGCCAGCCAGAACAAATCCTGCCTGAATTGCATATGGCTCAAATTTGCCGCCTTTTTTACAAATAAACGGAGGTTCATGCCCTGCGTTGACAAAGACAAACTCTCCTGTCTCAAGGTTAAGCACACCTTCAAACGCAGTAATAAACAGTCCTTCGCTATTGGATTCGCACAGAAGATCGTTTACCTCTGTAAATACCTCTCCTAAATCCCGACCCGGCTGGGTGTGATCTTTAATCAGGGTTTTACCGATTACCATGAATAGCGCTGCCGGAACGCCCTTGCCGGACACATCCGCCATGACAATAGCAAGATGCTTCTCATCCACCATAAAGAAATCGTAAAAATCGCCGCCAACTTCTTTTGCCGGATTCATGGTTGCATAAATATCGAATTCGCTGCGGTCCGGAAAGGCAGGAAATATGCACGGCAACATGGAGGACTGAATATGCGTTGCAACATTCAGTTCCGTGCCAATGCGTTCCTTTTCTGCTGTAACCTCGGATAGCTGATGGATATATTCCCGCACCTCCGCATCCATACTTTTGAACGCTTCTGAAAGTTCCTCGATCTCATCTCCTGTATGTATCTCAATATTAAATTTGCTTTCCTGCTCCAGATTGCCGACCATTTCTTTGGCGGCAATGTTCAATTGGTTGATCGGCTCAACCACTCTTTTTCGCACCAGAGTATAAAATACTGCGATCGAAACAATAATGACGCCTACTACGCTCAAAACGATCATTAGAATGAAGCCGAAAAGCTCTTTTTGGATCTGCGGCATGGAGATATCCACACCAACCACCGCGACCGGCTCTCCCGCACTGTTAAAGATCGGCGAAAAAGCCGAAGCAATATAGCCATATACCTCATCCCGGTTTATTGAGATTTCCTCCGGCGGATTTTGCCTGTAAATCTTCTCTACCGCTTCCTTGCCATCCACCATATAACCTTCATGATAGCCCAGCTCCCGTGCGCCCTCCCGATTATCGGCATCCCATACATAAACCAAATCATCTTCATAGGGAACAAAGACATAATAATACTTTATATCCGTCTGCTTTTGCGTAGCATTTAGGAAATCCTGTACCTGCTGATAGTAATCATCTTTCTTTCCTGTTTCCACATAGGTGAGCACACGATCCCCATCGATATACTCCACTGCCGTTCGGGCATAGGAAAACGCAAGATCGTTGTATTCTTCCATTCGCACTTTTCGGTACTGGAGGCTACATGTGATGCAAATGCACAATATCAAAACAACCGCCAGAAAAAGGAATCCAATCATTACCTTTTTCCCTAACTTGTACCTTTTCATTTATGCCCCCTAAACATCTGCTTTTCCCTTTTGCTTGACCAGAAATGTGCAATCACAATCGAAATAACACTGATACCCGTGCCAAGCGCCAACGTCAGCGGCACCGGTAGCGTCTGTGTACCGCGCATTATATAAAGAATGACGTTCACACTTATAGAAATAATTACCCAATGAACACAATATATTACATTGATGTTTCGACTGATTTCACCCACACATGCCATTATTTTTTTCGGCAAGTATTTGACCAGCACGAAATAAATGCCGAGCATCCCTATCGTCAGAGCCAAACAAGCAATGGCATCCAAGGTAATCAAATGGTAATAGCAATTTTCTCCTTCGCCAAACATACCAAATCCATTTATAATTCCGATTGGAAAGTAAACGATTACAATCAGCAGTCCTGTAGAAGAAAAAATTCTGTAAAAACCTGCTTTGTTTTTTACATACAAAAGTTTTTTGCCGAAAATATAGCCGCTCACCGGGATAATCAGCCAATTCATCAACGGGAAATCAGACAGCACCCGACCTGCGGCATCTTCCGTTCCTATAATGTAACCAAGAAAAATATTACCAAGTGGATTTCCTACATCCGTACCGTTCCAGCATGTGCCTGCTAGGGACATGCCCAAGCATATGATCAGCATCAACCAGTCCGGCATACGTAATTTGATAAATAGCGCCACAACCAAAATCGCAAGGCCTGCAAATTGCATAATATCATTACCGAAAAAGCGATATAGCAGCGGACTTATATATTGACTATAGTCGTTGGTTATCCAATATCCCACCAGAGAAGGAATCAAAAAACGACAGATATTCAAGATGCATCCGAAAATTTCTATTTTGATGCCCCTGCGAAAGAAATCATGTGGAGAATTATGGCTTGTATATGCCATTCCTATTCCCATGGCAAACATATACATCGGTGCACTGAACGGACCTCCGATGATGGTATCAAACAAATACGGTATTCCATACGCAAGCTGAGGTTCAGGCGTACAGGCAATGGTACAATGAATCAAAGCCAGAAAAAAGAGCATCATCGCTTTCGCAAAATCCAATTCGTTCTGTCTTTCACGATTTATGACTTCAGTTGAAAAAATTTTGTTCTCCATCTTTTTTATCTCGTTTTACTGCTGTTTAATATAAGAAATCTATCCATGCTCAACAACGCATTTTCGTGAAGCTCTATCCTCAAAAACCTCAACAGAAAACCAGTCTGTCATGGTACAACTGCAGCCCCCATTACAGCTTTTTATTCATTTTACCAAATGTGCTATTTATTTTCAAGTAGCGACAAATTCTAATCACAATCCCTAGTCAACAGACGATGATACGAGCAGTCTGCAATGATGCTCTTAAAACACGGATTGCAGGGCAACACTTGATATTATCTTGCCCGGTTGTCATATCGCACAGATAGCGGTTGAGGGACACAGCCCTCACTCAGCGGTTAATCTCTTCCACCAAACGCACAAATTCATTCATCTCACGGGTATGCCATTTTTCTTTATGGGAAAATATCTGACGATACAACGAAGCATGAAAATTGGTGACGTTCAGCAGTGACAATTTCCCCTGTCGTACACTCTGCTCCACTGCATACCACGGCAAAAACGAAATGCCTCGGTTGATTTCCAGCATTTTGATGATAAAAGAGGTATCGCTGCATTCCAGAAACGGCGTAAGTATCGTCTCACGTGATGCCAGAAACCGGTCGAGCACACGTCGATAGTTGGCATCGCGCTCCGTCAGATAAAACGGCTTGTCCAGCAACTGCTCCACCTTCAAATCAGGAATTTCTCGCAGCTCAGCTCCAAGCGAGGCCGACGCCACAAATACCACTTTTTCACGCTGTTCCATCAGCTTACGCCAATCATTATTATATTGCGGCTCATCCAAAATATAAATCATGTCCAATTCGCCGCGCTCCATTTGCGCTATCAAATTCTCCGGTTCTCCCGTGGTCACGCGAATAACAACCTGCGGATGCTTTTCCCAATACAATCTCAGTACAGCAGGCAGCTTGAAAAAGCACAGGGATTCAATCGTGCCGATATGCAGCCGTCCGCGCAGTTCGCCTGCATCTGAAACGGAAAGCCGTGCTTTGTTCACCTCATTGAGCACCTCATAGGCACGCTCCAGAAACTGCATCCCCGGATCGGTCAGCGCAATGCGCTTTCCCATCCGATCGAATAACCGGGTGTGCAGTTCCTCCTCCAACTGATGGATCTGCACCGTCACTGCGGACTGCGAATATCCCAAACTTTCTGCCGCTTTCGAAAAACTTTTGAATTGAGCGACCCGGATAAACGTGCTGAGTTGGCGTAATTCCATAAATATGCGCACCCTTTTTTATGCATCATTTTATTATTAATAATTTTAAATGATAAGATTAAATTTATGAATTTGACTTATCTTTATAAACAGAATATACTAAAATCAACAAAGGTGCAAGGGAAATTTAAGCAAAATTATTAGGAGGTTGTTTCGCTCATGGACAAGAAAAAATTTAAACTCGGCCTGCTCCCTAAACTCATCATCGCCATCATCATCGGTATCCTGTTCGGCCAGTTCCTGCCGGAATGGTTCTGTCGTGTCGTGGTAACCGCATCCAAAATCTTTAGTACCTTCTTATCATTTGTTATACCGCTGATGATCCTCGCCTACGTTACTATGGGTATTGCCAACCTGAAAAACGGCGCGGGAAAACTACTGCTCATCACCGTAATTATCGCCTATGGTTCCACGCTGCTCGCAGGCTCGGCCTCCTATTTTGTGGCGCATAATCTGTTCCCCAGCTTTATGAGTCCCGATGCGCTGGAGCAGATCGCTGCGACAGCCGAGAATTCTCTGGAAACCTATTTCAGTCTAAGCATACCTCCTCTGCTGGACACGCTGTCCGCTGTTGTACTGGCCTTTGTGCTCGGCCTGTGCCTCTCTTCGCTGCGCGGCAAAACCATCGGAGATACGCTGTATAACGGCATCAGCGACTTCTCCGGTATCATTGACAAGGTGCTTCATTCGGTCATCATTCCCTTGCTGCCGCTCTACATCTGCGGCACTTTCACCGATATGACCAAATCCGGTAAAACTTTCGCTATTCTGGGCATCCTATGGAAGGTATTCCTTGTCGTCATCATCATGCATCTTATCTGCATCGTCGTGCAATTCACCATCGCAGGTGCTGTCAGCAAGAAAAATCCCTTCACCCTTATCAAAAACCAGATCCCCGGTTATGCTACAGCGCTTGGTACGCAGTCCTCTGCCGCAACCATCCCGGTTAATCTCCAGTGCGCAGAAGCAGACGGTGTTTCCGAGGAAATTCGTAATTTTGTTGTTCCGCTGTGCGCCAACATCCATATGGCCGGTTCGATGATTACCATCACAGCCTGTGCAACCGCTGTATGCCTGATGAATCAGCTCCCCATCAGCATTGCGACCGTAGTCCCCTTTGTCATGACGCTTGGCATTGCCATGATTGCTTCCCCCGGCGCACCCGGCGGCTCCATCATGACCGCGCTTCCCTTCCTGTACATGATTTTCGGTGCGGAAGCAGGCGACCCCAGCGGTCCGATCTGCGCAATTATGGTTGCTCTGTATATCACCCAGGACTCCTTCGGCACAGCCTGCAACGTATCCGGCGATAATGCAATCGGCGTCATCGTTGATACCATTTATCAGAAATTCATCAACAAAAATCCCGCGAAATCCTGATTATCCTGCAATCAGGTAAGGAGAACATTCATGTCCTTTGTCAGTGTTTTCGATGTTTTGGGGCCGAACATGATCGGCCCCTCCAGCTCCCATACAGCAGGAGCTGCCGTCATCGCCTTTTTGGCGCACAAAATGATTGCCCCACCGCTTAAAAAAGTGGACTTTACCCTTTATGGTTCTTTTGCCAAAACCTATCACGGTCATGGCACCGACCGCGCACTGTTGGGCGGTATGATGGGTTTTAATACGGATGATATCCGCATCCGCAATTCTTTTCAGATTGCCGCAGAGCGCGGACTCGCTTACAGCTTCACCCCGTGCGAATCCGAGACAGACATACACCCGAATACGGTGGATATCCGCATGGAAAACACCCGTGGGCAATCGATGACTGTGCGCGGGGAATCGCTGGGCGGAGGCAAGGTACGCATCTCCCGCATCAACGGTGTCTCGGTGGATTTTACCGGCGATTACAGCACGGTTATCGTCGTCCAGCAGGACAAGCCCGGTGTCGTTGCGCATATCACCAAGGTTCTCAGCGACAGCAATGTCAATATTGCTTTTATGCGTCTGTTCCGCGAATCCAAAGGCAATACAGCCTATACCATCGTCGAATCGGACGGTCGATTTCCGGAGGGCATTGCCGAACCGCTGCGCAACAACCCCCATGTGCATGACGTAATGATTGTAGAACCGTAGGGAGAGAAAATATATGGATTTCAAATCTGCCAAAGAACTGCTGGTGTTGTGCCAGCAGGAACAATGCCTGATCTCTGAGATCATGCGTCGTCGGGAATGCATTTTGGGTGAAACAACTCGTGATATGGTGGATCACCGGATGGCGCGCGCACTGGAGATTATGCGCAATTCCGCCACGCAGCCGCTGAAAAACCCAACTAAGTCCATGGGCGGCCTGATTGGCGGCGAAGCTAAAAAGTTATCCGCTCATGCAGCCAAGGGCAAGGCAATCTGCGGCGATGTTCTGGTCAAAGCCATGACATACGCGGTAGCGGTACTGGAGGTCAATGCATCCATGGGCCTCATCGTAGCTGCTCCCACCGCTGGCTCAGCCGGTGTGGTGCCCGGTTTATTATTGGCACTGCAGGATTGCTACAAAATTTCTGATGCTCGCCTTATTGACGCGCTGTTTAACGCAGGTGCCATCGGCTATTTAGCCATGCGTAATGCAACCGTCGCCGGTGCTGTAGGTGGCTGTCAGGCTGAAATCGGTGTTGCGGCTGCAATGGCAGCTTCTGCGACTGTCGAGTTGATGGGCGGCACACCGGAACAAAGTTTGGACGCGGGCTCCACGGTTCTGATGAACATGTTGGGACTGGTCTGTGATCCTGTTGGCGGTCTGGTGGAATATCCCTGTCAGAACAGAAACGCCGCCGGTGTTGCCAACGCACTGATAGCTGCTGAACTTTCACTCAGCGGAGTTCACCAGCTCATTCCATTTGATGAAATGCTGGCAACCATGTATGCCGTTGGACGGCGCATTCCCATCGAGCTGCGAGAAACCGCGCTGGGTGGCTGCGCCGTCACCCCCTCCGCCTGTGAAATATGCGGCCGCTGTAGTTAAAGAAAAAATTTTTCTCCTCGCTTCTGTGAACCGCTCCAGATACGCTTGCGGACGCTGTGATTGTTCATTCCGTGCAGCAGGCATCGCGCTCCAAGTCATAGAATAGCTGAGCCGCATGAAAATTTGAATTTTACAAAGCCTGGTGTTTATCAACACCAGGCTTTATTTTTTGCATACAGTCGCATTTTCTACAATGCCGCCATTCGGCAACGTTTTTGACATGCACTCGCGAAGCATGCCCACTTTAACTATCATGATACATATAAAAAGAGAGATTCCCATTTTATCGGGAATCTCTTTTTTTGCGCATATTTTCGACGGTTTAACCCCGCAGTCTGTTACAAAAAGTATACTTTTAGGAACAATTTTACAGATATTGGATTACGGAGAGGAGTACACCGTGCTTTCTTTGCAAATCAAATCGGGAGAATACATTACCATCGGGGAAAACGTGGTCATTCAGGTATTCCAGCGTTCAGGTTCCCAATTTCGGCTGGCAATTCAAGCGCCCAGAGAACTGCCTATCGTTCGTGGAGAAGTGCGTGAGCGAACCGGCGCCCCCCGACCGGAAAGCGTAGGGGAATATTTCGATAGGCAGGAGACGCGCAAGCGCGCCAAGCATGTACGGCGTCTTGCCGCCCAACGGAAGGCAGCCGCAACACGCGCGGACGCGGTGCAACAGCTTCGAACAATTTTAGATGAGTTGGAATCGCTGCCGGAAGTACAACAGGCCGCGCGCGCGCAGCTTAAGCGACTTGAACTTGCTGAAATAAGCATGAAACAAGGAGGTGCAGCACCCGATGGCACAGAGTCAAGTCGGAATTATTATCCGCAACACAACCATCTATTGCCAATACTATCCGTCTGGAAAAGGCGCAAGCATCTATTTGGCGGACAACGGTATCCGACTTCCCAAAGCCGGAATCGTAGAAGCCAGATTATATCGCAAGCCGCTGCATTGGTGGAAACTCAAAACCGCGACGGTCAGCAAAAGCCCGTCCGGCAAGTATTTCTGCTCACTGACATTTGAGTATGTAGTAAAACCACCCAAAGCGGTACAACCGACATTGGAAACCACGTTGGGACTGAATTTTTCCCTATCCCATTTTTACATAGACAGTAACGGACACGCCGCTGATGCACCGCACTGGATACAGCGCTCGCAAGACAAGCTCGGGCGGATGCAAAAGCGACTTGCACAAATGCAGCGCGGCTCAAAAAACTACGAGCAGCAGCTTCACAGACTCCAGTGCCTGTATGAGCACATCGCAAACCAGCGAAAAGATTTCATTCACAAGGAAAGCCGGCGGATAGCCAACGCCTGGGACGCCGTGTGTGTGAAAGATACCGATCTGGTAAAGATGTCGCAGACACTCCAACTCGGCAACGTAATGGATGCGGGCTATGGGCAATTCCGTGCATACCTGCAATACAAGCTGGAACGTATGGGCAAGCCATATATCGTGGTGGAAAAATACTTCCCCTCCGCTAAAACATGCCATTTTTGTGGTGCAGTCAACGATGCGCTTGCCCCAGATGCACGTCGCTGGCGATGTCCTTCCTGCGGCGCTGTGCTAATGCGTGCCAACAATGCCGCAGAAAACCTGCGAAATCAGGGTCTTGCACAGTATTACGCAAACCAAGGTCGACGCGTTTCCGCCTGACCTTCTCAAAGAACCCTTATACCGGCCGGGACACCGGTGTATGCCCAGCTGATTGCAGCGCGGAGGCGTTGATCGGATCGAAAGAGTCCTATCTTCCGATGCGATCAGCGTTTCCGACGCAATCAATGGGAACAAAAGACGGCAACCCGCTGTATTTCACGGCGGCGCGCCCGAAGCCCGTATTTGCGGGCGGTCCACGAGAATCCAACATAATTTTGTTTTCATCCGGCCGACGGGTCGGTTGAAATAGAGTTCATGCGCCAATCATTTGCGGACAGTCCGGCCGGTTGCCCGAAAATCGGATGGCGCTCCACGACCTGTGCTGGGGCAATAGGATGGCCCTGTCACATTAATCAGATTTAGGAGGAACCTAATATGCGTATTCAACACAACATAATGGCGATGAACGCCTACCGCAACTACTCCACCAACACCAGCGCGCTCTCCAAGAACCTGGAGAAGCTGTCTTCCGGTTACAATATTAACCGCGCAGGCGATGACGCTGCCGGCCTTGCCATTTCCGAGAAGATGCGTGCTCAGATTACCGGTCTGGAAACCGCGCAGAAGAACGCGAAAGACGGCATCTCCCTGGTGCAGACCGCTGAAGGTGCGTTGACCGAAGTACATGATATGCTCAACCGTATGGTCGAGCTGGCCAACCAGTCCGCAAACGGCACTTACGACAACGACACCGACCGCGCTAACCTGCAGAAGGAAGTTGACCAGCTGCTGGAGGAAATCGACCGCATCGCCGATTCCGCAAACTTCAACGGCATCAACCTGCTCGATGGCACCATGTCGTCCGGCACCGTAAAGGCCAGCTACAATGCCCTGAGCGCTACCGATATCAAGGGTCTGCTGCTGCCCGAGGCTGCGGCCAGCACAGCCGGCGTCGCTGGCACCAACACCATGCTGGAGACCAATGCCGATGCAGGCCAGCTGCCCTCCTTCTCGGTTGAGCTGGACGGCCTGAGCCATGTCGTAAAATCTGCAACTACCGACACCTTTACGCTTACCATCGGCGGTCAAACGGCTTCGATTGCTGCGGGTGCTTTCAATACTGCTGGATATAAGAACGGCGACAAGCTGGAAGCCGCCGATCTCGCTGAACTGCTCGACGGCAAGCAGGTTACTCTGGATGGTACTTCTTATACCGCCAAGGCAAACGGTTCCAAACTGGAATTCACCGCTGATGCTGTACCCGATAAGGCTATCAACGCGCACTATGACGTAAGTTTCACGGGTGTGAAGGGAAGCACGGTTGCCGCTACTTCCGGCGTTTACACCACCGGCGCCTATACTGCAGGCGGTGCTGCTACCAGCGACGCTGCCATGGAAGTCACTATTCAGCTGACGGACGGCAAGAGCTTGACCTTTAAGGCTGCAAGTCTGGCTCAGAACGCTACTATTGGCACCATCAAAACTGCGCTCCAAGCTGCTACTGCAAGTGTGGACGGTAAGACCTATAAGCTCAGTGACTACTTCACTGTTGGCAGTGCTACGAACACGCTCACGTTCACCAGCGTAGAGAAGGGCGCCAATACCGCCAAGGTCACCAACGTTGCATATACCAAGGGCGCCGCCGGCACTGGCACATTGGCTGGTGTTGCAGCCTCTACCGCTTGGGTTGCCGGCGCAGACGCTTATGATAATGGTACCAGCGGCTCGATCAACGTCGGCTCGGTCAATATTGTGGTCAACGATCTGGTTACGCCGAATCAGCTGGCCAACACCGTGCTCGACCTGTCCGGCAAGCTCACCGACGGCAGCAAGATCACACTGGGCGACCAGACCTATACCATCGCTGTTGGCGATGACAGCGCATTTGCTGACGTTGCCGGTGCGGTAAAGGTGGACGCTAACGCTACCGAGGAAGAAATCGCAAGCGCACTGACCGTAGCCGCCAAGGATAACACGACCTTCTCGGTTGGTCATGTTGCCAACACCGGCAAGATCAGCCTGCAGCAGCTCCAGTCCGCTAAGGATTCCACCGATATGACCACCATGGATAAGCTGGCCAGCTATATTGGCGTGTCTACCGTGGATACCACCAAGGGCGAACCGATTGTCGGTAAGGGCCTGACTCTCCAGATCGGTGGCACGAGCGATGATTTCAACCAGCTCACCGTTGACATTCAGGATATGCACGCTGATTCCCTCGGCATTGCGGGCCTGAATATCAGCACACAGGATGGCGCACAGGCTGCGGTTGACACCATCAAGAATGCGATCAACACTGTATCCTCTGTCCGCGGTACGCTGGGCGCTACCCAGAACCGTCTGGATCACACCATCAACAACCTGTCCGTCATGACGGAGAATATTCAGGATGCTGAGTCCACCATCCGCGACACCGACGTTGCTGATGAGATGATGGCTTACACCAAGAACAACATCCTCGTTCAGTCTGCACAGGCAATGCTGGCGCAGGCCAATCAGGTTCCGCAGGGCGTTCTGCAGCTGCTGCAGTAAGCATAGCGGTTCCACACAGATTCAAAAACACCCGATGTATGTGGGGGCTGGGTTTCTGCCCGGCCCCCCTTCTATATGGTGAAATAAGGAGAACATGTCATGACAAAAACCCTCTTGCTGGCCCGAAAGCTGGTGCAGCTGAACAAAAAGGAAGCGGCGATGCAAGCCTACTTCCTGGCACTTGAGAAAGCGGAAGAACTGGAACCGCAGGAAGAACTGGAAGCCGCCTCTTATATCTTTTTTGCCGAGGGAGACTATAAAATCTCCTTTACAACCTTTGTATCCCTATACAATCGAGGACTGTTTCAGGCAGAGCTGATGAATCTGATGATGCAGGCATTCTATCTGCCCAATGTGCAGAAACAGAAAAAGCTCTATGAACGTAACTGCCGCGCGCTGGGCCGCTATTCCTACCTGTTTCAAAAGGATTTTCCGGCTTTGGATGCGCTGCCCATTCTGTTTTTCCCCTTTGATGACAAGGGCTATATCCCCTATTTCAAGGTCGAAAACCGCTTTGGCGAGTATGTAAACTTTGACAATCCGGTGATTGACCGATATTTCTTTCAAGATTTGGAAAACCCCATCCTTGCCAAGGATGTTTATTCTCAATATCAGCTGGAATATTTATATGACAACGTGCGCAAAAGCGAATGGGTAGGCCGGGAGAATCACATCTACCTGCACTATACCGATTGGATGCAATTTTGCGCATATCTCCAATGTTTGGATTTTTCCGGACTATTGAAAGACAAAAAGTTTGTCTTTCTGATGGAGGAAAAAATCAGCCAATATCCCATCGACTTTCAAACTCGCTTCGGCATCGATTACAGCCGGTTCCCCGTCAAGCCGATTGGAATCCGCGAGGTCCATCGGCTGATCTGGCACACCCAGCTTTCCACCCATAACGGCGGCGACTTTTTCAACGAAATTCTCTACGGTCACCCCAATCTTCTTGCGTATGAATCCGTCATGTTTGATAAAATGGAAGAACTGATTCATCAGCAACGCGAGCAGGCAAAGGACGTTTCCCTTAAAAGCTCCTCTTATATCGTGCGAGAGCTGGCGCAGATCCCCAGTCCGACGGATAAAGACTGTCTGGTGACGCTTTTCTTAAATTCCGATACCGTCAGCGGCGATATCCGCGGCAATTCCCGCATCGTTCCGGCGCTGTTGTTCCAGCCTCACTTTTCCAATGTCCTCTGCCGCATAGACTATGACCAGCCGAAAAATCAGGCGGTCCTCACGTCGGATATTTATCAAAAGATCTCCCATTCTCCCCTGTTCCGCCAATTCAAATACATCAAGACATTCACGCCGATCCGGCGTCCTACAACCAGCTATGGCGCTACCGTACGTTTTATGAGCAAAAGAACAGAGGAAGAGGGCAAAAAGCACGTCATCACAGACGTGTTTACCGAACGTCTGCTCAACCGCACTTTCATGATCGATCAGTGGGATCGCCTTTTCCGGGATAGCGTACTGGTGCGTTTCGAGGACGGCAAACTCAACCCCAAGGCCACCTTCACCGCCTTGGCGGAATTTCTGGACATCCCCTATACCGAAAGCATGACCTACTGCTCCGGGCAAAGCGGGTTAAATCCAGAATCCCTGCCGGGCAACGATCTGGGCTTTGATCCGGCCGCCATTTACCGCACTTATGATGAATATGTGAATGATGACGACCGTTTTCTGCTGGAATATTTCATGCGAGATATATATGAAACATATGGTTATGACTTCCACTATTATCATGGCGAACCAGTGGATATGACCCTGATAAACGAAAAGTTGAAAGGCTTTCATCATTTGGATCAAGCTATTTATCAGTCGTACAAGGATGCCACAGAAAACAATTTTGCGGTTATTTGTGATGGTAAAGTTGTACGGTCTTCAGAACAAAGCGATCGCATCGCGCAGAGATATTTGGAGCGCTATGCCAAAAATCGCATGCGGGTGAGCGGCATGCTGATGCAGACGCCCCAATTTGTCAACGCCGACGGTCAGCCGCTGCGCCTGATGAAAAAACTGAAGCTCAATCCGGCTCTGCTGGAGCAGCCTGAGTATCACTAAGGAGGAGCGGTAATGGAAAACAAGGGAACGGTTTACTTTTTTACCGGCCTATCAGGTGCGGGTAAAACCACGATCGGCGGCCTGTTTTACCGCCGTTTAAAAGCAACAAAATCCAATGCGGTTTATCTGGATGGCGACGAAATCCGTGTGGCCTTCGGCGAGGATGTGGGATATACTCAGGAAGAACGTTTGCGCTGGGCAGGGCGCATTTTCCGCGTATGCAAACTGCTTTCCGAGCAGGGCATCGATGTGGTGTGCTGCTCCATAGCTATGTTTGACTCTGTGCGCTGCTGGAACCGGGCCAATATTCCCAACTATAAAGAAATTTATATTCGGGTTAGAAAAGAAACGCTTATTCAGCGCAACCAGAAGGGCCTGTATACCATAGGCAAGAATGTAGTGGGTGTGGATTTACCATTTGATGAACCCAGTCATCCGGATCTCATCCTTCAAAACGACGGGGACTGCACGCCTTTGGAGCTAGTCGAGAACATCGAACGCGTTTTTTATCCCAACATCGTCGAGAATCCCATTGATAATACCGCGTACTGGAACCAATATTATCACAATCGCATTTGCTCAACGGAGCCTTCACCTTTTGCACAGTATGTTGCCACATTGGTGGAGCCTGGCAAGACGCTGGTTGATTTAGGCTGCGGTAACGGGCGGGATGCGCTGTTCTTTGCAAAACAAGGACTACAGGTGGTGGGAATTGATCTGTCGCGCTCTGCCATTGACCAGCTCAATCAACAGCCCGTAAAAAACGCACGTTTCCTGTGCAGCGATTTTATTGCAAGTGACACCTATCAATCGGAGAGCTACGACTATGCCTACAGCCGTTTTACCATCCACGCCATCAACCAAAAGCAGGAGGCTATGCTGCTGCAAACCATGTTCCGTGCGCTGAAACAG
Source organism: Agathobaculum sp. LCP25S3_E8 (assembly GCF_052117165.1). Lineage (NCBI taxonomy): Bacteria > Bacillati > Bacillota > Clostridia > Eubacteriales > Butyricicoccaceae > Agathobaculum > Agathobaculum sp. LCP25S3_E8. The sequence continues at coordinate 730 of NZ_JBQKJR010000071.1, read as the reverse complement.
GGTGGAAAGTTTTTTATTGAGGTGCGCAGCGTCAATGATCCTTTATACGGCAAGGGCAAGGCAGTCGAGCGTAACGCATTCTTTTATGACAATCACTACCGCCGCTTCATTGTTCGAGATGATCTGGTGGGAGCACTGGAAAAACGAGGTTTCCGTGTGGAATATGCCAAAGAGCAAACCGGCTTTGCACCCTATGGCAATGACGATCCGCCGGTCATCCGCATTGTGGCGGTCAAACCTCAGAACGAGGTGTAAACGATGGTACAGATGGTTGACCTTCATACCCACTCCACGGCCTCCGACGGTCAGTATTCCCCATCCTGTCTGGTGCAACAAGCCAAGCAAGCCGGAATCGGCGTCGTGGCGCTTACCGACCATGACACGGTCGCCGGTGTAGAAGAGGCATGTCAGGCTGGGCCGCGATACGGTATAACGGTTTTGCGCGGGGTGGAACTGGGCGCCAAAGAGGACAGGCATATGCACATTTTGGGGCTGGGCTTTTGCTCCGACTGTACGCAGCTGACTCTGCTGTGTCAAAGGCTTCAGGATGGACGAGAGGAACGGAAATACCGCATCATCGATTTTCTTCACGAAAAAGAGATAAGTATTTCGCTGGAAGAAGTGGAATAGTCAAGAAAACCGCACACCCAACGAATTCAATTAGGCAACCTGCGCCGGATTTTGCGCCCACCGTGCGCGCTTGCGCAGCGGAGGAAGGTTTTCCTCATTG
>NZ_JBQKJR010000070.1:0-15950 GCF_052117165.1 Agathobaculum sp. LCP25S3_E8 | reverse complement strand
TACATCCCGATCCATTTTTCCTCGTTCCAGCATTGCTCTCACCACCTATTCCTATTTTACCGCGCTCAAACGAAAAAGCCCAGCTTTTGCTGGACTTTTTCGACAGACTGGGCGGGTATCCATAGGATACCCGCTTTTTGTCATATCTTGGTTTGTGAAATGCTATCAATACAATAAATTCGGGTGCCGGCGGCCTGTTTCACAACAAATTTGCAAATTGTCTTGAAAATGGTTATATAGATAGGGTATAATAAGATTACTGTAATATGGTGGTAACAGAGCAAAAGGATGAATGTTGATTATGGCTTCTTTTTTGGAGACAATAGCGAAGAAGTTTTCGCTTTTTTCAAGCGATATTGGTATTGATTTGGGTACGGCGACCGTGCTGGTTTATGTTAAGGGCAAGGGGGTTGTGCTCAACGAACCTTCTGTTGTGGCAGTGGACAAGGTTTCGGGCAAAATTTTGTCCGTTGGTGCAGAAGCGCAGAAGATGCTGGGCCGTACCCCGGGCAATATTATTGCTATCCGGCCGCTTCGAGAAGGCGTGATTTCCGACTATGAGATGACGGAGCGGATGATTAAAGAGTTTATCCGCAAGGTGCAGGGATTCCGACTGTTTAAGCCAAATGTGGTCATTTGTGTGCCGTCGATTATCACGGAAGTAGAAGAGCGCGCGGTCATTGATGCCGGCACGCAGGCAGGTGCCAAGCGCGTGTTTCTGATTGAGGAGCCTGTAGCAGCTGCAATCGGTGCGGGTATCGATATTGCCAAACCAAACGGCAACATGGTGGTGGATATTGGCGGCGGTACAACTGATGTTGCAGTTATCTCGCTGGGCGGTATTGTAGAATCCACTTCTATTAAAATTGCAGGCGATAAATTCGACGAGGCGATCGTCAAATATGTGCGTCGCAAGCACAATGCTTTGATTGGTGAACGCACGGCCGAGCTGATTAAGAAAAATATCGGCTGCGTTTATCCACGTACCGAGGAAGTGTCGATGGAGGTGAAAGGGCGGTGCCTGATGACAGGCTTGCCGCGGACTTTCACGGTCAATTCGACCGAAATTCTGGATGCGTTAGAAGAAGTATCCACGGCCATTATTGAAGCAATCCATTGGGTTATCGAACGTACTCCGCCGGAGCTGACGGGCGATATTTCCACCAATGGCATCGTGATGACCGGAGGCGGCTCTTTGATTTGGGGATTTGATAAGCTGGTAGCATCCAAGACTGGGATCCCGACCCATGTCGCGGATGAAGCAATTTCCTGCGTAGCGTATGGAACGGGAAACTGCTTGGAGAACCTTTCCGGTATGCAAGATGGTACGATGAATTTGTCGCGCCAGCGTCAAATGATGCAATAATCCAAGGACTGCATATGAAGCAAACACCCGCCGCTGAGACGGGTGTTTTTGATGCAGAACTTTTTTCAGTGTGAGATTGTGCCAGAGGTAACTATGACCGAGCAGGAAAAATACATGAAGGCCGCGCTCCACTTGGCGCATAAAGCTGCCGAAGAGGGGGAGGTTCCGGTTGGGGCTGTGGTGGTTTGTGACGGCAGGATTGTCGGGCGAGGACGAAACCGCCGAGAAACCAAGAAAAACGCGCTTCATCATGCGGAAATTGAAGCCATCAATAAGGCATGCAAGAAGCTGGGCGGTTGGCGGCTGCATCGGTGCGATCTCTATGTGACGCTTGAGCCTTGCCCAATGTGTGCGGGAGCAATCATCAATGCGCGCATCCAAACCGTGTATTTTGGTGCGGCAGATCCGAAGGCTGGATCGTGTGGTTCGCTGGTTAATTTATTTGACTTGCCATATAATCATCAACCGGCAATTGTATCAGGTGTGCTTGGAGAGGAATGTGCGGACGTTTTAAAATCCTTTTTCCGGGCATTGCGTGAAAAAAGAAAGATCCTTCGTCTTCAACAGAAATCAGACGCCATGACGGCGTTTGAACATAGAATCCAAGAGAAATAAGGGGTTAAAAAATGCAAAGAGAAAAGCTTGGCTCTCGCCTCGGCTTCATTCTGCTTTCTGCAGGATGCGCGATTGGCGTGGGCAATGTCTGGAAGTTCCCGTGGATGGTGGGACAGTACGGCGGCGGCGCGTTCGTTGTCTTTTATGTGCTGTTTTTGCTCATCCTTGGCCTGCCAATTATGACAATGGAATTTGCGGTTGGTCGTGCCAGCCAGAAAAGCCCGGTGCGTGCTTATCAGGAACTGGAAAAGCCGGGAACAAAATGGCACATTCATGGGTATCTTGCCATGATAGGCAACTATCTGCTGATGATGTTTTATACCACAGTATGTGGATGGATGCTGCATTATTTCTATTTGACTGCAAGTGGAAAGTTTGTGGGCGCGACAACCGAAGAAGTTGGCGCTGCATTTCCGGAGATGTTAAGCCAACCGCTAGTCATGATTGGTTGGATGGTTGTGGTTGTCGTTGTTGGTTTCGCCATCAATTCTTTCGGGTTGCAGGGTGGTCTGGAGCGCGTCACAAAGGTCATGATGATTGCTTTGCTGGCAATTATGGTGATTTTGGCCATTAACAGTGTTACGACTGATGGTGCCAGTGAAGGATTAAGATTCTATTTGATTCCGGATTTGAACCGTATGATGGAATCCGGCCCTGTCAATGTCATCGTTGGTGCAATGAATCAGTCCTTCTTTACATTATCGCTTGGTATCGGTGCAATGGCCATCTTTGGCAGTTATATCGGCAAAGGCCGTGCACTGCTGGGAGAAGCGGTTAATGTTGCCATTCTGGATACCTTTGTTGCGTTTACCGCTGGTCTTATCATTTTTCCGGCATGTTTTGCGTTTGGTGTTTCGCCGGACAGTGGTCCGAACCTGATTTTTGTGACATTGCCGAACATCTTTAACCATATGGCACTTGGACGGCTGTGGGGAAGCCTGTTCTTTGTATTCATGGCGTTTGCAGCATTTTCCACGGTTCTGGCTGTTTTTGAGAATATTATGTCGTGCTGCATGGATTTGACAGGATGGAGCCGAAAAAAAGTGGCATTGTTCAACACAGTATTGATGATTCTGCTTTCTCTTCCGTGCGTGCTGGGATACAATGTTTGGTCTGGTTTCCAGCCGTTTGGCGAAGGCTCGGCTGTGCTGGACTTGGAGGATTTCCTGGTATCGAATATTTGGCTTCCGCTTGGCTCTCTGGTTTATCTGTTGTTCTGTACAACACGGTATGGCTGGGGTTGGAAGAACTTTAAGGAAGAGGCCAATGAAGGCGGCGGTATGAAGGTGCGGGACGGCATTAGGTTCTACGTCAGCTATATTCTACCGCTGATTGTAGTTGTGATTTTTGTTCTCGGAATTAAAGATAAATTTTTTGCCTAAAATATCTTGAAATTTGGGATGCAATGCGGTATAATATTAAGCGTTGCATCCCACATCTGCCGGTGTGATGGAATTGGTAGACGTAGTGGACTCAAAATCCACCGCTGGCGACAGCGTACCGGTTCGAGTCCGGTCACCGGCACCAATCTAAGTTGACAGACCGCCAAGAGGCTGGCCTGTCAATTTTTTATATTCCAGAGGTCAAACTATATGTTTAAGCCGCAACAGTATTGCTGCGGCTATTTTTATTTGTATGACAAAGGAGAGAAATACGCTTTTTCTGTGCGTATTCTGGATTTATTTTCTATTTACTTTGCGCGCAACAGGTTGCTATAATGGAAAAACCACGATTCGTTCCCTGCAATCACCTAACGGAACTCGAAAAGATAACAGCAACTCAGAAATGGAGCAAACATGATGAAACACAAATTGCGACGAGGTATGTCAGCTTTGCTGGCAACGATTTTACTGGGGCAATGCGTCCCGGCGGCTTTGGCTGCTCCAGAGGATACGACGGTGGGAGAAGCCATCGCCATCGCCGAGGAGATATTCCCCGATGCGGCTTTCCGAAAATGGCTGAAAAATCCAGACCATATCAACGGATACGGTGCAGATGGTGTACTAACGGCGAAGGAGTTGGCTGACATCCGCTCCATTGATGTAACGAATCAGAATCTGTCGACGCTGCAAGGTATAGAAGTCTTTTCTGAACTGGAATCCCTGAATTGTAAAAACAATGTTCTGACTGCACTGGATGTCAGTAAGAATACCGGGCTGAAGTATCTGCACTGCGCCTTTAATCGGATTTCATCGCTGGATGTATCCGGATTAAAAGAGCTGCTCTCGCTCAACTGCGAGAGCAATGGCATGACGAAGCTGGATCTGACGGGTTGCTCTGCACTGGAGATTATCTATTGCCGAAATAACAATCTCCCTGTTGTGGATTTTTCCACCAACACTAGGCTGAAATTTATTGAAACTTTTGATAATAAACTAACTGACGTGGATTTGTCCATGCTGTCGGCGTTGGAGTTTGTCCATCTCGATCATAACCGCCTGACCCAGCTGGATCTGAGCCATAATACCAATCTCAGCCCCATCGGCAGCGGTTTTGTCGCACGCAACAACTGGCTGGAGACACTCACGCTTCCAGTCAGCATCTCACTTGTGGTAGAGGCTTCGGTCTATGACGAACAGGACCCTAAGCCGGGCTATGAGCGCACAGCGTGGTATCTGGATGCGAATTTTACACAGCCGGTACCAGATGAACTGCCTGCAAATGGGCAAACACTGTATGTTAAATGGTTGCCGAATGATTACACTATCCATTTTTCAGCTAACGGCGGAAGCGGATCGATGCCCTCTCAGGCCGCAGTATGGGATACCGAACTGATTTTGCCGAATAATGGGTTTTCCCGTTTAGGCTACCAGTTTACCGGCTGGAAAAACACCTTTGGAGACGGAAAAATCTATCCCGCGCAGGAGACGGTCAAAAATCTTGGCGGAGAGATCCAGGGGGATCGCGTTACGCTGTATGCCCAATGGAAGCCTATCCAGTACTACATTGCCTTTGCCGAAAATGGCGGCAGCGGACAGATGGATACCATCACCGCCGCTTACGATCAGGTGAAGAATTTGCCGGATTGCACCTTCATGCCGCCGGAAGGCATGGAATTCGCTGGCTGGTCGTTGACGCAAGGCGGAGCCGTACGGTACAAGAATCAAGCCTCCGTCCGTAATCTGACGGCACAGGAAGGCGACATAGTTACGCTGTATGCGGTCTGGCGTGAACCGGCAGTCAACCAGTACTTGCAGCAACTAGATCAGGTGTTTTTCGCCTATGTACCGACCAACTACACAGCGCAGGATTGGGCAGAACTGGCCACTCGATATGAAGCGGCGCGAACGCAGCTGGCGGCCGCAGCTGAGGAACAGTTGGAAACACTCCTTTCGCAGGCCAAAAGTGAGATGGCTCAGGTTTCGACACTAACCAAGCGGATTGAGCAAGCTGCCTCGCTGTGGCGCAATACATATGGTAAAGTCATTGGACAAATTGACGGGCAGGCGATCAGCGAAGCCAATGCTGTTTCCATCTGTACAGCGGCAGAGCAGGCCTCAGAAGGTCTAACGGCGGAGTTTATCGCGGCGCAGACCGATCTCAAGGATGGGGAAGATTGTCAGTTGGTAGCGGCGTCCACCGTACAGCAGGTGGAGGAAGTCATGCAGGGGTTGCGCCGATTGACGGCGGCGGCACAGTGGGCTGCCGCACTCAACGGTCTTTCTACCCGAACGATGAGCGAAGTCACTGCCACATGGCTTCCGGTCTATGAAAATGCTATAGCGGAAGCCCGGATGTATACTGCACAGCTACAGGCCGCTTTACTGGACGCACTGCAGCAGCGCGCCGAACTGTCACAGCAGAAGCAGCAGGCAGTCGCCCAATTATATATGGATCACAGCAGCTACGACCCATCCCATTACACGGAGGAAGGGATTCAGCAGCTGGACAACATTCTGCATACCGCGATTGCCGCCATCGAACAGGCAAGCTCAGTATCTGGCGTGAAGGCATTGCTGACCCGTGCGCAAGAGGACTTGCGGACAGTGCCGGATAACAGCCCCCAGTCCCCGCCTGATAGTGGTGCAGGCGGTAACGATGGAGACAATAATAACGGTGGTGGCGGCTCTACCGGCGGAGGCGGTTCCACCAGTGGTGGCGGCTCTACCAGCGGCAGCAACGATGTATCACCAACACCACCGGAAGAACTGCCCGACAGCATACTCAACTTGCCGGTCACAGGAACCATGGATAGCACAGGAAAAATTTACAATGCACAGATCTCTGTCGACAGCCTGAGTAAATCTGTGCAGACCGCGCTGCAAGCGGCACAGGCTGCCGGTACAGCGCCAGCAATTCGCATTGCGGTAACGTCGGATTCCGCTAAAACCGTACAGCTGGCTCTGTCAACAAATGCGCTGGCGCAATTGGGGGCTCACAAACACGCTACGTTCGTGATGGAGACGTCGATTGGCTCCATTTCGCTGGATGCTGCAGCACTGGTTTCAGTTGCGAATTGGGCGGAAAACCATACGATAACCATAACTCTGACCAAGGCAGCCCAGTCCCGTCGGGCTGGCGACACCAGTCAATCATTGTGGGCGTGGCGGATATTATGCGATGAAAAAGAACTGAAAGAGCTGCACGACGGCCACGCAGAGGTGAGCATACCCTATACACTGGGTGCGCAGCAGAACGCAGCGTGTGTCATCATTCGCACCCAGAATACGGCCGGCGGCTGGTCCGAAGCACAGACCAGCTACGATATCCAGCACCAAATGGCTCGCTTTGTAGCTGCTGCTCCCTGTGTGTTTACCGTTGGCTATGATGACACAATGGCATGGTCGGGCAGCTTTGCCGATGTAGACAAGCAGGCATGGTATTATCCGGCGGTACGCTATGTATGCTACTATGGTATGATGAACGGTACATCTGCGGAATCATTTGCACCGGAGAGCGGATTTTCCCGAGCGCAAATGGCGCAGATTCTATATAATATGGAAGGCCGTCCCCAAACCGTACAGGCAAAGTGTACGGATGTTTCGCAAGACGCTTGGTATGCCGCGGCGATCAGCTGGGCCATGCAGTCCGGCGTCTTGACAGGGTATGGCGATGGCCGTGTTGGTCCGGACGACCCGATCACCCGTGAGCAACTGGCGGTTACGCTATATCGCTATGCGGGACAAAAGGGCTATGACATATCCGCACAGGCGGATCTGAGCAGCTTTTCTGATGCGGATGCAATCAGTGCGTACGCACGACTTCCACTGGCTTGGGCACACGCATCTGGCATTGTCAGCGGCATCGATGCCGCAACACTTGCTCCCGACGGCACGGCAACCCGCGCGCAGGCCGCGACAATGCTGATGCGTTTCCACGAAACCGTTTAATTCCATGTTGCAAGCGCTTTCAGGACTTGTCAATTGGATTGTTAATTCCGCTTTGCATCATGCACAACAGCAAAATCGCAACATCTATAAAATAAGGATAGATTATAAAAACGACGTTCCAAATTGGAACGTCGTTTCAGTCTATCGAGAAACCCGGTTCATGCATCGAGCATGGACCGGGTTTCTTGCATATAGAGGCCAGAAGCGGATAAAAGTGAAAGGGGAACGCTTCTCCTTCCAAAACCAATTGGCCAATTTTTTCAGATTCATGGCAGCAAACTTAAGCTTCACCCAGTTGGACACTTGAGTCAAGCCTCTGTACTGGGTATAACGCATGGCGTGTTTTTCCTTGGCGTCTGCAAAGACCCGTTCAATAGTTTCCTTACGCCGTTTGTACAATTCCCGGTATTTCGGGGTGTAGCGGACGTCGTCCGCCAAGTCCTCGTAATCTCTCCAGATGTGCCGCTGTACCATTTTGATATAGTCTTTCGAATGGGTACACAAATGTCGGGTGGGACAGTTGACACAGATATTCGGTTTACTCCTGTACTCCCGGTATCCATCCCGGTTGGTGGTGCGGTAGGTCAGCGTCTGGTACTCCGGGCAAATTACACAGTCGTAATACTCGTCATACACATACTTCCACCACCCATGGCCGCCCTTTATAGTCTGAGGACGCTTATATGTGGTGGACAGAACACCTCCATCTTCAAATACCTTTTTGCAGATATGAAGGGTCTTGTAGGCAGAATCTGCAACAACCGTCTCGACTTCCGGGAAATTCGCAGTTACACGGTCATAGACTGCATCAAATGACACACTATCATGTACATTGCCAGAGGTAATGACGGTTTCCAGAACAAAGCCATGCTTGTCGCAGACAGTGTGGGCTTCATACGCATACTGCCGTTTATGGTCTCCCTTTACAAATAATTCGCTGTCCGGATCGGTTATGCTTCGGGTTACGGTACGCCGTTTCTCCTTCTTCCGTCGGGCCAATTTTTTCTTAGAGGTATTGTCCCTGCGCTTTTCGGTATTGGCGTTCGCTTTGATATGCGTGCCGTCCACAAATACTGCCTTGGGGGAAAGGCATCCTGCCTGCGCCACTTCCTCCAGAATCCACGCAAAGACACGGTCTACCGTCTCTTCGGTAAAGCGATGACGGAAATTATAGCTCACCGTGGAGAAATGAGGTGTTTCCTCCTGCAAGGTGTACCCCAGAAACCAGCGGTATGCTATATTTAAGCCCACTTCTTCTGCCGTCTGCCGCAAAGACGACAAACCGTACAGATGCTGGATTAGTACCATTTTGAACAGCACAACAGGGCCTATGCTCGGCCTGCCGTTGTCATTATTGTAAAATAGATCCACCATTTCTATCACTTTACGATCCATTTTCCCACGTTCCAGTATCTCCTTCACCACCTCTATTTTATCTCATCTAAATGAAAAAACCCAGCTTTCGCTGGACTTTTTCGACAAGCTGAGAGGGGGCTTTAGCCCCTCTATAAAATCTTATGCGGTAGTTGAGTCTGAAACTAGTTTATATAATGAGTTAAAACTTTCGGAATCGGCAGTGTACCAATATTGTTCTCTACTACTAATTAATGATACGCATAAAGAACGTCGATCACATTCAAAATGCAGTTCAATTTGCGTATCACTATAAAGGCTGAAACTATTTTGCGAGTACACAAAGTCAGGAATTTGCTCTGATGGCACACTGATCCATGCCGCATTATATATAATTTCCTTGATGCGTGATACCTTATTTGCATCCATATAGTAGTCAAAGGCATGATTCATAACATGGATCGCTTCACCGGAAAATAATTTATCAAAGTTCGAGGATAAATAGCTGCACCTATCGCTATATAAAAGATGAGAGATCTTATCGAAAGTGCCCTCAGGAAGCTGTGTCCACGAATCTCCCTTTCGCATAGTGTTATCGGAAAACAAGTAAAGGCTAAGAGAATCATTGCCTGAAAGGTAAAGAACGATCATTGGTATGTTGCTTTCATCATGCTGAGGGGGCGAGATGTTGATTGCTTCGGCATGAAGTAATGTGTCCAGTATGACCGGCAGATCGTTTTGATTCGTAAGAACGTAGTGTGTCTTTTTGTCAACGAGACTGTCCCATGCCTCAGAAAATGAATAATATAGATTGGTAATGTTTGATTCCTCGGAATAGTTTAATGCTTGATCAGTCTGGCTATCTGGAGAGTGATTGATACGAATACCAATCATAAAAGCACAGATAAGAATGAAGAATATAGTAGGGATAAGAAATATCCGATTTTTAACAGATGCATGATAAGTTGTGATCTTTTGAATTCTTTTTTTGAGTGGGGCATTGGCAAAGCCTATTATGATGGGAGATGTATGGCTTTTTGAAAGTTGAGCTGCCATAATCAGCGCGTGGCCATAATGATAACGATCATCCTCTGTGATATGTTTTAACACACGTTCATCGCAAGCGTATTCTGCATCTCGGCGCGCAAAAGCAAAAGCTATCCAGATGAATGGATTAAACCAATGTATTCCCTGTAAAATCACCATAACACCGCGAAAAAGCAAATCATGGCCCTTAATATGGAATAATTCGTGACGGAAAATAGCAGTTGAGAAATCACAAGGTAATTTATCACTCCATGCTTTCGGCCAAACAACTGTAGGGAAAAGAATGCCTTTGGCATATGCGCAGTTTGCTTCACCAACGACTAACCGTACATGATCAAGATTAGAAAATTCTGCCTTAACTTGTAAAAAAATCTGTTGTAAATTTTCTGGTGGGACAGAAGCATTTTCCTTATATTTATTGCGCAATATGATCAAAAACAAGCCGGAATAATATATAATGATTCCAAAAACATATGCGTAAACGAGAATCCGAAAGATGTGGCCGGTGTCGATTGTCGGCTCATTCAGCTCTCCACTCTCATAATCAATGATGCCTGTAGCGACAGGTGCATCAGGAATCTGATCAGATTGAAAATCGTTTGTTATGCTGCTGGGTTCACTTACTGTATTTCTTTCAGGAACGGAAATTTCTCCAAAAAAAGGGATACATAATCTCAATAGCAGGATGCACCAGATCAAATAATGTGCCTGAGCACTGATGCGATTTTTCAAGACCTTTTTCACAATGGCGATGATGAAGGCCAGAAAAGTTCCCGTTATTGACAAACGAATGACAGCAGCCAATAAACTCATTTCAATCACCTCTTCTGATCCAGAAGTTTTCGCAGTTCATCTAATTCCGCATCTGACAGGTTTTCGTCTTCTATAATTCTTGCAAAAAGCATATTGAGCGAGCCGGCATAGAGCCTGTCCACAAGACTTTTGGTTTCTTGCTGTTGAATTTGTTTCCGGGTGATAATCGGTTCACAAACAAAGTTTGGGTCAGTTCTCTTTACAAATCCTTTTTTAACAACCCGTGTGATTAAAGTATATATGGTATTTTTCGACCAAGCAGTTTCCTTCATCAATATTGATGCTATTTCACTGGCACTGATGGGGTGATGATCCCATATAACATTCATTATTTTTAATTCACTTGGCTGCAATTCATAATGTTTCATAAGTCCTCCTTACTACTGCTGTAGTATATCGTTATCTTATAACATAAAATAGTAGAAAGCAAGTTACATTTTTGCTGTATCAGTTTATGAAAAATCTTTCAGCTACGGCGGTTGACACGTTTATACTACTGTGGTAGTATGATTGCAAGGGAATAAAAAGGAGAAAAGCGGGATGAAGGTCATTCGCATCATTATAACAATCATCTATATTTTTATATTTATTCCCTTTGGGTTTCTTTACTTTGGATTTAGTAACGGAGCCTTTTATGAATATGTTTGGGAGCCTACAAAATCTGAAGCAAAAACACTTGTCGAAGACGCTCTTCCTGTTTCCTTTCCATGTGAAATTGACATAAAGCAAATTCGGTACTATTTGCCGACTTACCAATTAAATATCCTCAAGTATCATAAATTTGTTTTAACAATTTGCAGCGATGAGAACAAACAAAGTATCATGGAGGAGTTAGAAAAGCATCTTGCAGAAAATGACGGCACTTTCTTCATCGGCAATATCGATCAATCCAATCAAGAGATAGCGTTTACGCTATATAATGATGCAAAGGATTTAAAATTGGCAAATTTAGTTAGAAAGTATGGTCGTCGAATACACGAATCAACTGTTATGTACCTTACGATTTTGTCTCTTCCGGTTATTTTTTTGTGGATGCCATATTATAAAATTTTTCAGGTAATGAGACGAAAACTATGCGTTTATCAAAAGTTATAGAAAAGTTTCTTACTATGAGTGGAAAAACATAAAAGGGGTGTATCCGGATGTTGAAAACAGGAAAGATGATCGCGGCTTGCACGCTCCTGTTAGTATGCCTGCCGGCGGCAGGGGCCGTAGATTCGCCGCTGGTGCAGGTATACCCAACGCAATACGAACAGGTCTACGCAGACGATCAGCACGCAATCGTGACGGATGATGCGGTGATCGCTGGAGCGCACTGGTGGTTTGGCGTATATGCGCTGGATGGAACGGCCATTATACCGCAGGAGTATACCAATATCTTTTGGGACAACGGCTACTATGTTGTTTCCAATGCGTCAGGCAGTGGAGTCTACTCATCAACAGGTGCGCTCCTTCTGCCGGTTGTATACGATAAAATTGAGATTGATGCGGAAGATAAGGTCACATTTGTATGTAAAGATCAGCAATATGGGCTGTATTCTCTGCAGGAGCAGAAGTGGGTTATACCACTGCAGCAAGCAAACCATGCAGCCTATGATTATGGCCTGCATGCAGTCAAAATAGGCGATCGGTATTATGCATATGACGGTACTCCTCTGGCAGCGTTCGGTGAAAATGTGAGTGCCGCAGGTCCGGACCGCTTGATTTTCAGCGCAAACGGAAAAGAAGGCGTGCGGGATTTTTCCGGGATGGTTATTATTCCTGCAGAATATGATGATATCTACAATCCATATGGTTGGAATGAATTTGCAGTGGAAAAAGACGGCAAATGGGGGCTGATCGACCGCAACGGCAAGGAAGTGTGCCCGATAGCGTATGATGGCTTCTACGGCGGTGAATCGGGTGTGCTGGTATATCGAAACAATGGGGAGAAAAAAGACTATTATTTACCGGATGGAACTCTCTTGACTGCTGGTGTGGATGATGTTACCCAATGGCTTGGCAATGCAATAGAGATCCAAAACAACGGAAAATATGGTGTGATTGATCGCAGTGGCCGGGAAATTTTGCCGTGTATTTATGATAGTGGTCCCACCATAGCCCCATCGATCGATTTTCTGGTTCTGTCGCAGTATGTGCAGGTGGACGGCTCCACAAAAGAAAGACGCTATGATATGGTCGTTTCGGAAAATGCAGAAGTCATGTTCCCCGCAGGACGGTACGAGGAACTTCGGTTTTCCTATGATTACGGTACAGATGATGAGGCGGTCTGGTGCTTCAATGATGGCAAACTGTGTGCCATTTACGACAAGCAAGGGCGCAAAATTGCGACTGCACCAATTCCAATAGAGGACTGCGCGTACGATGGTGGTTATTATTGGTCGCAGCTTGGTTTGTATTCAGCGGGGGATCGCATCTATACGACAGATGGTGATTGCATCCTGCAGGCAGATCTCCTGCGTACCGAATGGTCTGGGAATGCGATCTACATCCAGCGGGACGGAAAGTGGCAAGTTGCGATGCTCCATCCCTATGATGGGTTGCCTTCTTCATGGGCTGAGCCGGAGATTAACGCGGCAGAGAGCGCCGGGATATTGCCGAATGCTCTAAAAGTGAGCTGGGATATGCCGATCAGCAGGGAGGACTTCTGCGTGCTGGTGATGCAGACGCTGCACCAGAAAGGAATTGCGGCAGACGATCCTTCGCTTTCCGATCCGTTTACAGATACCAGTCATGAGGATGTGGTGGAAGCCTATGCACTGGGAATCGTGAACGGTGTGGGAAACGAGCGGTTCTCCCCGGACGAGTCCATCACCCGGGAGGAAGCGGCCAAAATGCTTTGGAAAGCAGCCGTTTTGCTGGGTTACCAAGCCACGGATGAGCCGCTGGCCTTTGCGGATCAAAATGAGATTTCTGATTGGGCGCTGGAATCGGTAAACGCTATTTCTTCCATCAGCGGCGCTGGCCGACCTATCATGCAAGGAACAGGAAATAACCGTTTTTCGCCAAAAGGTTCTTATACACGGGAGCAGGCCGCAGCCACGGTTTACCGCCTATATATTGGTTAGAAAGCCGGGGTAAAAGCAAGTCCTTTGCAAGCCACCGGCGAGGACGGTGGCTTTTGCTTACAAATACAAAGGATGACAATCAGATGGGTAGGAGCGGTACATTGGCGAAAAAAACGGTCTTATCCCATGCTATTCTATAGTTGAGGAGGTTGGTAACATGAAAAAGATCACAGTTATTTTTTTTGCTGCGCTGTTTTTCTGCCTATCGCCGGCATATGCAGCGACTACGGAGCAAAACAACGGAATCACTTGGTCGGTCGACGGGACAACGCTGACCATCAGCGGCGAGGGAGCCATACCGGACTATGCTGACCCCGGCTATAACTTCAAAAACGAACCTATAGCCCCTTGGTATGGCATAGATATTGAAAAGGTGATCATTGAGGAAGGCGTCACACGTATCGGAAAATATGCATTTGGGGAAATGAAAAATCTGAAAACTGTGGAACTTCCCTCTACGGTTGCTGAAGTTGGATGTTGGGCATTTTCACAGTGTCCAATTACTTCTATCACCTTTTCTGGACCTGTATATTTGGAAAATAATGTTTTTGAAGGGTGCGAGGAATTACATTCCATTATATTTGAAAGTCCTGCTACCTTTTCGAATTTGTCCTTATCAAATTGCCCTAGTTTAACTGCATTACATTTCCCGGATGGTACAACGGATTTGGGTTGGGCTCCGTTTTATAACGGCTCTGTGAAAGCAGTCTGGATTCCTGATAGCGTACAAAATGGCGAAGATATCTTCATGTCATGGGGAAGTGCTGACGGCACATGGAATTACAGAGATCTGACGGTGTATGGGGAAGCAGATTCATTTATCGAAGGAGAATGCGAAAAAGATAATATAACCTTTGTCGCTCGTGCAGAAACTCCCAGCCTGACGTTCTTCCGCGGGCAGGCCAAATATCCTGCTGGGAAATTCCAAGATATTGCTGCATCGCAGGAATCCGCGATTAAAACCGTTTACGAGCTCGGCATCATGAATGGCCAGTCCGACAGCCGCTTTGCTCCATCTGGTTCGTTGACCGTGGCCGAAGCGGTAAAAATGGCGGCCATGGTGCATAACACTTATAACGGCTTTCAGGGTGTATTTCCGGTTCGGGCGCAGGGTGCCGCGTGGTATCACCCTTATGTAGACTATTGTGTTGCGCTGGGAATTATGACCGGGACAGAATTTGACGATTATAACCAACCGGCTACACGCGCACAGATGGCATACCTGTTTGCAAATGCGCTGCCGGAACAGGAACTGGCAGAGATCAGTGATATGTCCGCATTTCCGGATGTCACGGACCAAACCCCTTATTTTGAAAGCATTTTAGCACTGCAAAAGGCTGGCATCGTGATTGGAGATGAAAGAGGATATCGTCCGAATGATAAGATTTCTCGTCTAGAAGCAGCTATCATCATTTCCCGTGAAGCTGTACCGGATATGAGAGTTTCGTAAAAATTGATGAAGGTAGGGCTGTTAAGGGTAGGATGATAGGAGGGAAGACCCTATGCGAAGATTGAAATATAACATGATCGCTTGCTGCATGCTACTCTCTCTTGTGCTTCCCACAGCGTTTGCAGCAGAACCGGAAAATGATGTACCCAAAGTGTCCGGCCTGTCCATCAGTATGAAAATTTCCGAGCCATCGGCCCTGATAAACGGTGAACCTGTTGCTTTGGAAAACGCACCGTTTTTACTGGATCATGTCCCGTATTTGCCGCTTCGGGAAACGGTTGAGCGATTTGGCGGTATCATTGCGCCAACGTACATCGGCAAGAGAATTTCTGGCGCACTTTATACATTGCCGGAAAGAAACGATCCGGAGAACTGGTGTTTTTCGCAAATTTGGATGGACAATACAGATTACATGCTAAATGGAAGCATGATGCCCCATCACACGGATGATAATTATCGCAGGGATTACGGGGTAGAACAGGCTTCGCTTCTGCCGCAGCTTCACAATGGCCGCATTTTTGTCCCGGTTCATGTGATGCAGATGAGTGGGCAGATCGAGGTGATTTGGGAGCCGGATGATCAGCGCGTCATCCTTACGATGGCAAGAAACGAAAATGGCATACCGGGATTTGCTGTCGGAAGCGACTTTAGTGGGCTGGATACTGCGGTTAAGGAACGATTTTACCCAGTAGATGATGCCCATCCCGCGCTTGGATTAGATGGGTATTATGAGCAGACCTATACGGATGGCGATATCGAACTGGTTCTGGGTTCCGGATACCGCGAATGGCCGGCATCCCGAAAGACTAACTATTAAAAGTCAAGGCTAAAAATGTGGATTGGCAAAAAACGTAGACGGATCAAAAAAGGTATAGCAAAGCTGACGTCCGTTAGGACGCCTCCGCAGA